>DATEMM010000572.1:0-9313 GCA_035275605.1 Pyrinomonadaceae bacterium | reverse complement strand
AGGAAGCGACGTCCTAGGCGCGGTGCGCCGCGCTTTGGCTCGCTGGTCGCAGGCAGCCGGCGTACAGTTCGTCGAATCCTCTTCCAGCGCACTCTCGATTAGCCCTAGCGGCGCGGGCGACCAGGTCAGCCTGATTACCGTGGCCGATACAATGGATAATCGCGCGGTCTTCAACAGTCCCGACCGCACCGGGCGGACGCGCGTCTTTTACGATCCGCAGACCGGCGCGATCATGGAAGCGGACGTCGTCATCAACCCGGCGGCGCAATTCTCGACCGACGGGACCGTCGGCACATACGACCTTGAGGCGACACTGACGCACGAGATCGGGCACGTGCTCGGCCTGGAGCACTCGGATGACGTGGGCGCGGCGATGCAGCCGAGGCAGGGCACCAACGGTCTTTACGAACAGGCTGCGCTGAGCCCGCGCACGCTCTCCGACGACGACCGCGCAGGCGCGCACGCCCTTTATGGCTCGCGCGAAAATTTCGGCGTCATCGCGGGAACTATCACGGACGCTTCTGGCACAAAGATGGCGGACGCGCACGTCTTTGCAGAGGACGTAACGAGCGGCAGGGTCATCGCCAGCAACACGACGCTGGCCAACGGCTCCTATCGTATAGAGGGCTTGCCGCCGGGCGAGTACCGTCTGATTACGGAGCCCACGAGTGACCGCGTTGCGAGTTTGGACGCGGGGTTCGCCGGAGGGGCGGATGCCGAGTTGAAGAATGCACCGGCCGCGTTCAGCACCGTGGAGCAGCAGCAGCAGATTACCGTCGCGGCGGGCACGACCGTCGAGCAGAACGTTTCGCTCGGGCAGATGACGGCGACCATCAGGCCGCACGTCTTCGGCAGCAACGGACATCTCTCGACCATCGCTGTGCCAGTCAACCAGGGCAGGCGCTACACGGTTTTCGTCGGTGGTCTGGGCGTGGATCAGGTTTCGGGCAGCGGCATCAGCGTCACGTCGCCTTTCATCAAGGTGAATCCGGCGAGCCTGACGCTGCAATCCGGGATCAATTACCAGTACCCGATTATCAGCTTCGATATAGAGGTCGCTCGGGACGCCCCGCTCGGCGATTACAGCATTCGCCTGCAATCGAAGGGGGGCGAAATCGCTTACATTTCGGGCGGTCTGACCATTGATGAAGCCTCCGGCGCTAGCGTGCCCGCGGAAAAGGGAGCCCCGAAGGGCGCGCTCGGCCTCATCGGCGGATTTTTGGAGTCCCTCCTGGCTCGCTAAAACACCCCGAGAATCTCTCTCGCCTGCCTTGCGCTCGCGGCCTCTTCCGCTTAAAATAACCGTCTTTGACCGCGCCGGGTGTGCGAGGGTTCTTCGCCTGCACTGCTCTAACCGCTCAAAGCTCCCCAGGCGAGCGATTTTTTCTTTTATGTCCGTGTTCTAATTCGGAGGCTTTTTACGTGAAGCAAGCTTTTCGTTTGTCGTGCGCTGCCGCGGCCCTCTTTGTCCTCTTCGCCGGCGCATCACTTTCTGTCAACGCCCAGACCCCCGACCCGTTCGTCGCGCAGGTCACTACGTCGGCGCGCAACTCTTTCGCCTACGACATGAGCGGCGACGGGCGCTTCGTCGTCATCGAATCGAGCGGAGACATTTCGACGGAGAAGACCGCCTCGCGTAACAACGCCGACGGCAACCGCGAAATCTTCCTCTTCGACTACGCGCAGCGCCGCATCTTCCAGATCACCAACACGACGAGCGCGCGCGTTGACGCCACGAAGCCCGCGATCAGCACGACCAACGCCTTCGATTACAGCAACGTCAGGGTCGAGGTCAGCAACAACCGCCCGACCATCAGCAACAACGGGCGCTGGATCGCGTTTAGCTCGAACGCCTCGACGCCGGCCAACTTCGACGGCGACGCCAACTCGGCCGCACTCATCGCCGACGGCAACCAGGAGATATTCCTCTATTTCATTCCGGCGACCACGGCCGTCAATTTGTCTAGCGGCGCGGACCCCGCGTTCGTTGACCTGGCTGCGGGCACGTACACGCAGATAACCAACACTGCCGCCAGCCGCCTGCCAACCGCCGGCACAACCACGAACGTGCCCTTCACAGCTTTCGACAATCGCGACGCGGCGGTCAACGACAACGCCTCCGCGGTCGCCTTCGTTTCGACGCGCGACCTGGTCTCGGGCGGCAATACGGACGCCAACCCGGAAATCTTCATCTACAGGAGAACCCCTTCGGCGACGATTACGCAGTTGACCGTCACGGGCACGACCGCGCTTAACCCGATCTTCAACGAGAACCCGAACCTTTCGGGCAGCGGGTCGGTCGTGGCCTTTATCTCGAACGCGAATATTTCGGCCGGGGGCTCGACCAATAACAGCGACCTCAACGCGGAGGTTTACCTGGGCAGCTTCGACGCCTCGACCTCGACGGCGGCCGTGACGCGGCAGGTGACGCGCACGACCACGCCCTTCGGCGGACTCAGCATCAACTTCTTCCAGCCGGGCCGACGCCTGAGCCGCGACGGGAATTTCCTGGTCCTTGAATCGCTGGCGGACCTTTCGGGCGGTGGCTCGATTCAGTCGAACACTACTGTCTTTCTTTACAACGCCGGGGCCAACAGCTTTACGCAGGTCGGCCCGCGCGGGGCCAACACTTCGGCCTTCCGCTTCCCGACCTTCACGGACTACAACGCTTCGCTCCAGCCGGCAACTATAATTTTCGCGACGGGGCTCAATTTCACGGCGACCGGCACAGCCCCGGCCCAGCAGGCCGACGGGCTGAACCCGAACGGCTCAACGCAGATTTTCGCCACGCCCGTCGCCGCGCCGACCACCTTCACGCGGTTGACGAACAACCCGACGCAGGTGCTGCCCCCAGGGCCACTCATGCAGCCGTTCACCAGCAACACGCGCGAGCGCATGGCCTTTAGCATCAGCGCCACGGAACTGGGCGGGCTGAACGCGAGCGGCACCCCGGAAACATTCGACGGCTCGTCGGAAGCGTTTTACCTCCTGAGTCGTCAGGGCACGGACGCAGCCGGCGCGACCGTTTCGTTCTTCACTGGGGCGAGCGAGCGGCCCGTGGTGACGCCGAGCCCGACGCCCCCGGCCGTTTCGGGTCTCGCGCCCGGCATGCTCGGCATCATCCGCTCGGCCACGGCGCTTGCGCCTGGAAACCAGGCTGCGGACAGCGCCTCGGAGTCCACGCACCGGACGCCGCTCCCCATTGAGCTCAACGGCGTTTCCGTCTCGATTAATAACGCGGCGGCCGGGCTCTATTTCGTGAGCCCCGGCCAGATCACCTTCGTCGTGCCGCCTGGATTGACGGCGACTACGGGGACTAACACCTATCCGGTCGTCATCAACAACAACGGCACAACGATTCGCACGACGATTCAGATTCTGCCGTCGCTGCCGGACATCTTCACCGTTACTAACTCTTTCGGCTCTAACCGTGCCAGTGCGCTTAACGTCACTGACCCGCTCAGCGCCGGTTCGCCCGAGCCGTTCTTCGTGACGACTACTTACGTCGGTACGAGCGGCCCGGTCACGGAAGCGACGAAGCTGCGGTTCTTTGTGACGGGCGTTCGCCGCGTGACGGATAAGGCGCAGCTCACGGTTCGCATCGGGACGACAGACCTGACGGGCGCGGCCATCATCCAGGTGATGCCGACGGATTTGCCTGGGACCGACATCATAGATGTCACGCTGCCCGCATCGCTCGCGGGAGCCGGTGACGTGACCGTCGTCATCACGTCCGTTAGAGAAGGCGTGGCGACTACGAGTCGCCCGGCCGATAGCGCGCCGCGCATCAGGATTAACTAAAGGCAGAATCCAGAATTCAGGAGTCAGGAGCCAGAATCAAAGAAAGAAGGGTTTCGGCCTTTCCTTCCGGATTCTGAGTTCTGACTCCTGAATTCTGCTTTTCACCGATGCGCGTAAGCCTGGATGCCATTCCGCTGGCCGCGCCCCTGACGGGCGTCGGCCATTACACGTTCGAGCTGGCGCGACACCTCGCGCTCCATTCCCCGGCGGACGAGTTTGAATTAGTCTCGCCGTTTCCTTTTCCTTTAACCTCTCCCGTCTCCGAGCAGGCTCTACCTCCTAATCTACGCGCCTTTCATAAGAAGGTCAGCGCGCTCAACCGCCGTTGGTTTGCTCTGGGGTTGCCGCGCTATCTCAAGCAATCCGGGACACACATCTTTCATGGCACGAACTACGAAGTGCCGCCGTGGGGCGGGTGCCCGACCGTGATGACCATTCACGACCTGTCGCTCTTCCTGCACCCGGACACGCACGAGGAGCGGCGCGTGCGCCGTGCGCGCAGACGTTTGCCCCTCATGGCGCGTTCCGCCTCCCGCATCATCACGCCTTCGGAGAGCGTCAGGCGCGAAGTCCTGGAACACCTGCGCCTGGACCCTGTGAAAGTCGTCAGCATCCCGGAAGCCCCGCGCGGGGTTTTTAGCCCGGCGTCCGCGGAAGAAGCGCTCGAAGTGAAACGACGCCTCGGCATAGAGGACGAGTTCATCCTCTTCGTCGGAACGATTGAGCCGCGTAAGAATCTGTTGACCCTCATCACTGCTTTCGAGGAAATCCTGCGCACGACGCCGCACCGCCCGCAACTCATCATCGCGGGCGGCGAGGGGTGGATGACCGAAGAGTTCTTCTCGCAAGTCGGGAAGTCTGGCGCGGCTGAGAGGCTGCGCTTCACAGGCTACTTGGCCGACGAAGACTTGCGCGCGCTTTATTCATCGTGCGGCGTCTTCGCTTACCCTTCGTTGTACGAGGGCTTCGGCCTGCCGCCCTTAGAGGCTATGGCCTGCGGCGCGCCGGTCGTGGCGAGCCCGATTCCCAGCATCATCGAAGCGACGGGTGCGGACGCCGTTCGCCTCGTCCCGCCGACGGACGCGCAGGCGCTCGCCCATGCGCTCGTCGAAATCCTGGCGGATGAAAAAGAGCGCCGCCATCTATCCCAAACGGGGCGCGAGCGCGCGGGCCGTCTTTCGTGGGAGAAGACAGCGCGCGCGACGCTTGCCGTTTACGAGGATGTGCTCGGGCGATAGAAAAAATGAATTTATCTATTTTATCGTTTTTGCCGTAAATACGATAAATGCAGTATGCTGCTCGTCCGATGGCAGGTGATGCAGAAGAGCTGCGCGCGCAAATCCTGGAGATGGTGGGTCGCTACCACGCGGCGGCCTTCGCCGAGCGCGAATTCGTTCCGGGCGAGACGCCTGTGCCAATCTCAGGCAAGGTCTTCGACGACGACGAAATCAGGCTCCTGGTTGATGCTGGGCTGGACTTCTGGCTGACCACGGGGCGCTACGCCGCCGAGTTCGAGGACGAGTTCGCCAAAATCTTCGGCCTGCGCCACGCGATGCTGACCAACTCGGGCTCCTCCGCCAACCTGCTCGCGCTCTCCTGTCTGACCTCCCCCTCGCTGAAAGAGAAGGCCCTGCGCCCCGGCGACGAGGTCATCACGGTGGCTTCGGGCTTTCCGACCACCGTCAACCCAATAATTCAGAACGGACTCACGCCCGTCTTCGTAGACGTAGAGCTTGAGACCTACAACGTCGCCTGCGACCAGCTCGAAGAGGCCATCAGCGAGCGCACGCGCGCCGTCGTTCTGGCACACACGCTCGGCAACCCCTTCGACCTCGCGGCGGTCTCCGCCTTTGTCCGAAAGCACAATCTCTGGCTGGTAGAAGATTGCTGCGACGCCGTGGGCGCGACTTACGGCGGGCGGCACGTCGGCACTTTCGGAGATTTGGCGACGGTCAGCTTCTACCCGGCGCACCACATCACCATGGGCGAGGGCGGTTGCGTGCTGACCGACCGGCCTGCCTTGAAGACACTGGTCGAGTCGTTCCGTGACTGGGGGCGCGATTGCTGGTGCGTACCCGGAGTCGCCAACACCTGCGGCAAACGCTTCTCCTGGCAGTTGGGCGATCTGCCTCACGGCTATGACCACAAGTACACCTACTCGCACATCGGCTATAACCTGAAGCTGACGGACATGCAGGCGGCCGTCGGAGTTGCACAGTTACGGAAACTTCCCTCCTTCATCGAAGCGCGGCGACGCAACTTCCGCTTCCTTTACGAGGGCCTGAGCGACCTGGAAGAGTTCTTCATCCTGCCGCGTGCGACTCGCGGTTCCGAGCCAAGCTGGTTCGGGTTTCCGCTGGCCGTGCGCGAAGATGCTCCATTCACGCGCGACGACGTGCTGCGCTATTTGGAGGGCTATAAGATCGCGACACGCCTCCTGTTCGGCGGCAACCTGCTTCGTCAGCCTGCCTACCAGGGCGTCCGTCACCGTAAAATCGGGGACCTCAAAAATTCGGACTTCGTGATGAATCAGGTCCTCTGGCTGGGCGTCTGGCCGGGGCTGACGGAGCGTATGCTCTCGTTCGTCGTAGAGACTCTGCACGGGATGGTCAGAGGATAGCCATGCGATGTCTGGTCACGGGCGCTTCCGGCCATCTGGGCTCCTATCTGACGAAGCTGCTGGTGCGCGAGGGCGCGGCGGTTACAGCTTTAGTCAGACCGCAGAGCGATCTGTGGCGTCTCGACGGGGTGCTTGACCAAATTCGCGTGCTGAGGGCGGATTTGTCCGATATTGAAAGCGCCGCCCCTGAGATTAACCGGGTGAAGCCCGGCGCGGTCTTTCACCTGGCCTGGCAGGGCGTGACGAGCGCCTTCAAAGACACGCCGGAGCAGATGACGCTTAACGTCATGGGCAGCCTCAAACTCTTCGAGATTGTCCGTTCGGGAGGCGGCTGCAATCTCTGGGTCGGGCTCGGCTCACAGGCCGAGTACGGCCCGCACGACGCCGCGTTGACCGAAGAGACGCCCACGCGCCCGCTGACCGCCTACGGCGTCGGAAAGCTTTGTGCGGGGCTGCTGACGAAGAAACTCTGCGAGCTAGAAGGTGTGCGCTACGTCTGGCTGCGGCTGCTGGCGACTTACGGCCCACACGATGACGAGAGGCACTTGATTCCCAGCGTCATCAGCAAGCTGTTGGCGGGCGAGCGCCCGTCACTTACACTGGCCGAGCAGATCTGGGACTATCTTTACGTGGAAGACGCGGCTGAAGCTATCTATAGTTTAGCCGTAGCGCCAAACGCCCAGGGCGTCTTCAATCTGGGTTCTGGCCAAAACGTGAGCGTCCGCGAGGTGCTGGAGCGAGTGCGAGATTTGATTGACCCTGCGCTCCCGCTCGGCTTCGGCGAAATTCCTTACCCGACGGGGCAGACAATGCGCCTGGAAACGAGCATCGAGCGTCTGCGCGAGGCGACGGGGTGGGAGCCCCGTGTTCAATTAGAAGAGGGTCTGCGCCGCACCATCGAGTGGCACAGGGAGCGGAGGTCGCGATTCCTTTAAGTGGCGTATGAAAGTCTCCGACTACATCGTGAGCTATCTTGAAAGGCGCGGCGTCGAGTGCGTCTTCGAGATGTCCGGCGGAATGATCGCGCACCTGCTGGACTCGCTCCAGAGGCGCGGGAAGATTCGCGTCGTCAGCATGCACCACGAGCAGGGCGCGGCTTTCGCTGCGGACGCCGTGGGCAGAATGACTGGCACACCCGGCGTCGCGATGGCGACGAGCGGGCCGGGCGCGACCAATTTGCTGACGGGCATCGGGAGCTGCTATTTCGATTCCTCTCCGGCCGTCTTCATCACGGGTCAGGTCAATCGCAACGAGCAGAAAGGCGAGCGGGCCATACGGCAGCTAGGCTTTCAGGAGACGGACATCGTGCCGATGGCACAGCCCATCACCAAAGCCGCGTGGCGCGTGACAGAAGCGGCGGAAGTCCCAACCTTGCTCGAACGCGCCTTCACGCTCGCCACAGCTAAACGCCCCGGCCCGGTCCTCCTGGACATTCCTATGGACGTGCAGAGAGCCGACCTCCCCGTGGACGAGATCGATAGCGCACAACACGAGGCCACGAATGATTCGGAAGTGGACGAGGAATCGTTGCGGGCTCTTCTTGACCAGCTCGAAACAGCGAAGCGACCGCTGATTCTTGCGGGCGGGGGCCTGCGTTCGGCCAGGGCCATCGAATCTTTCAGGCGTCTTGTGCGGAGGCTTCGCGTGCCGGTCGTTAATTCTCTGATGGCTGTGGACGCGCTCCCTCACGGCGATCCTTTGCGCGTCGGGATGATCGGCTCTTACGGCAACCGCTGGGCCAACCTGGCAATCGGGAGGGCGGACTTTCTGCTCGTCATGGGGAGCAGGCTGGACGTGCGGCAGACAGGCTCGCAGACCGAAAGCTTCAAAGGCGAGCGCGCCATCTTTCACGTGGACTGCGAGAGCGGTGAGATTAATAATCGCGTGACGGGGTGCCGCGCGATTGTCTCTGGCCTGAAGGAATTTGTGGAGGCCGCACTGCGCGCCTCAACCGAGCGTGAGTTCGCGGAGCGCGTGGAGTGGTCTGAGGAGATAGAGGAGCTGCGCCGTGCTTGGCCCGACACGACTGAGCTGGCCGAAGCTCCCGGCATCAACCCAAACGCGCTCATGCATCAACTGTCCGCCGTCTCTACCGGGGCGGCCGCTTACGTGGTGGACGTGGGCCAGCATCAGATGTGGGCCGCGCAATCGCTGGAGCTTGGGGAGGAGCAGAGATTTCTGACCTCCGGCGGGATGGGCTCAATGGGATTCGCGCTGCCGGCGGCAGTCGGCGCGGCGTTCGCCGCCCCTGGGCAACCGATTGTTCTAATCGCGGGGGACGGCGGATTCCAATCAAACATTCAGGAGCTTCAAACAATCGTTCACCACCGCCTGCCGGTCAAGATGCTGGTCGTCAATAACAACTGCCACGGGATGGTGCGCCAGTTTCAGGAGAGCTATTTCGAGGCCCGCTACCAATCGACGCTCTGGGGCTACAGCGCGCCGGACTTCGCGGAGATCGCAAAGGCTTACAAAATCCCTGCCCGCACAATCGAAGATGAAAGGGAAGTCGAAGAGGCGCTGCGCTGGCTCTGGCTTGATTCATCCGGGCCAGCACTCTTACAGGTGATGGTTGACACCTACTCGAACGCTTATCCGAAAATAGCCTTCGGCAGCCCCATGACCGAGATGGAGCCCCTGGCTAAACCCACCGAGATGGAAAGCACGTAACTCACCCGACGCATTTTTTGCGCCCTTCATGTTGAAGCCCACAGCAAAGCCAGCGGACCCGCTCATTCCGACCACAAGAGATTTAGAGCTCTTCTGGCCGAGCGGCCTTGCGCTGTTGTGCCTTCTAGTGGGCGGCCTGCTGTTCGGAGGCGTGCTCCGTCTGGAAGGCGAGCCCTTCGAGTGGGCCATCTACTTAACTCTCGGGACGATCTTTCCGGCGCT
>DATEMM010000571.1:0-14179 GCA_035275605.1 Pyrinomonadaceae bacterium | reverse complement strand
TCATGCCGCCCCTAACGGGGCTCTTAACTGCTTACTGCTTACTGCTCACTGCTCACTTCTTACGTCGCTGCGCTCGCGGCCCTGGCGAGGGTCTCTTCGGATTGTGCCACGCTGGCCTCGATCTCGTCGGCGCGCCGCTTGGCGTCGAGCATTAATTCCAACAATCGGTAGCAGGTTTCGCGCGAGCCCGTACAGACCGGCTCGTCCCTCTCATCATGCAGGACGTAGACGCGCCCTGAAGCGTCGAGCGGAAAGACCATCGGTTTTGTGCCCATCGGTGCCGCCTTTCCGATTCCTGACAGCGGAAGCCTTCAATTGAGACGGGCGAGGCTCGCGTTAGCAGCTTGAATTCCCAACCCACGGGACGGTCTGATTCTTGGAGACCTCGGACAATATCCGAGCGGCGGGCGGCGAGTCAATCTTTTTTCAGTCCGTGGCGCTGGCCGCTTCGTTGCTTCTTTGCCTGACAGCCACCGTCTCGGACTGCTGCTGGCCCTCTTCCTTCAGCAGCGAAGTCTCGTAGCGCACGTCGCCGAACAGTGTGTCCGAGACCGCCTTGACGAACCCTAAGATGGCTGGGCCAAGCACGACGCCCGCCACCCCGAAGACGTAGACGCCCGCGACCAAGGCGACCAGCATCCAGTAGAAGTTGAAGCGGCGCGCGCTCGCGCTCGCGAGTTTCGGCCTCAGCAGCAGCGAGGAGCCGAGCGTCATGCTGATTCCGACGGCCAGGTATACCCCGGCGCTCACCGGGTCGTTGCGAAAGACGAAGAGGTAGACGGAGATGGGAATGTAGACGGCCCACTCGCCCAGGAGCGGGAAGAAGCCGATCAGGAAAGTCACCAGCCCGAGCACGACCGCCAACGGCACGCCGAAGACGAAGTTGAGCACGATGATGATGAGCGCCTTGAGCGTCTGATCTATGAAGACCGCGCGCAGAGCCCCGCGCAGAGCCCCGCCGATGTTGACGGCGAGCTTCTCGTAGAACGGCAAATACTCGCCGGGCACGCGCACCTTGATGTAGGAGCTGATGCGTATCCGGTGCGTGAGCACGTAGTAGATGGTGAAAAAAAAGAGTGAGAGTGAAGCCAGGAGGAGCGCAGCCTGCTCACGCAGCCCCTTGACGATTTCGGCGAAGCGGGTCAGCCCTTCCGTGAAGGCCGCCTGCAAGTTGACGCGCGTCCCCTCGCGCTCTACGGGCAGGTGGCGCGCCAGCGCGTCGCTGATGGAGTTGATGATCTCGTCGCGCCGCTCTATGACGCTGTTCGAGTTGCTGGAGAGTTCGTGCCAGGAATAAGCCGTCAGCGCGACGAGCGGGACGACGATCAGAGAGATCGTGATGAGCGCGCTCCCGGCACGCCGTTGCAGGTGCGTCTCTAACCACTCCTGGACGGGCAGCAGGTAGACGCCCGTGACGATTCCGAGCAGCAGCGCTACCAGCACCTTGCCGATGAGCAGGAAGAAGAGAAAGATGGCCAGCAGCAGCGCCGCGCCGTAGACCAGAATGCGCTTTGCCTCGCCGACGGTCAGTTCGCTCAGCCGCCTGGAATCCCCGCTTGACATAGTGCGGTTACTATAGCACTCGACAGCAGGAGACAGCACCCGGAGGCCAGAAGCCAGAAGAAGAAGAGGAAAACCAGCGAGACGATCGAGCTCTTATTCATTAAAAATCTTCACGGCCCTTTGCGCGCCCGGCCCTTAACGTATCCGTACAGTGAAGCCGACGTTGCCGGTGTTGTTGGGGGCAACCTGGCTCAGGTTACCCGTGAACTGCCAGCGCACGTGCGTGACTGTCCGGTCGTAGCCAGTGGGCGCGCCCCCGCCCCCGCTGCTGGGGAGCGTCGGGACGAAATTGTTCCCGCCGTCGTAAGAGTAGAGGACGCTGACGCTCAAGCCCGTCGAGCCGAGGCTGGCCGTGGCTGTGCCAACTTTGAAATCCGTGAATTGCGGCACGGGGTCCGTAATCACAAAACTAGAAGCGAAAGAGCCGCCGCTGTTGGTGAAGGTGATGACGTAGGTGATGTCGCTTCCGGGCGGCATGTTGATGGCGGCAGGCGGGCATGGCTGGCCCAGAACGGTCTTGCAAAGGCTGATGGCCGGGGGCGTCGTCGAAAGGTTGGAGCTGGCCTGGTCGTCTTCGGTCGCGATGTTGTTGTTCGGCGTAGAGTCCGGGTCGGGCTGATTAGAGGCCGTCACCTGCGCCGTGTTGGTGATTGAGCCGATAGTGTCAATCCGCGCGGTGATCTGAAGCGTCGGGCTCGAACCGCTCGCGACGTTCCCAACCGACCAGACGCCCGTCGCGCTGTTGTAGGTGCCGGCGCTCGCAGTCGAGTTGAGATAGGTGAGTCCGGCGGGCAACTGGTCGCGCACGGCCACGCCCGTCGCATCCGACGGCCCAGTGTTCGTCACGGTGATGGTGAAGACGGCGCTGGAGCCGACCCCTGTGCCAGAGCTGTTCGTGACTTTGGTCAGGCTCAAATCCGAGCTTGAGATGATGGTCGTCGGGTCGCTCGAACTGTCGTTAGCGGTGTTGACCTGCCCGCCGCCCGAAACAGAGGCGGTGTTGGTCAAACTGGAAGCGGCGCTCTGCTCGACGTTGACCGGGATGCTGATCGTCGGATAACTCGCGCCCGCGTTGAGGACGGTTGAGCGCGTGCAGGTCACCGTCTGCGTGCTGATGCTGCAAGACCAGCCGTTGGACGACCAGGGGGTCGGCGTCAGACCCGCGGGCAGCGTGTCCGTCACGGTGACCAGGCTCCCGTTCGTGGCCGCCGCGCCGGAGTTCGTCACGGTGATGGTGTAAGTGCCGGTCGAGCCCCGCGTGAAATTGCCCGAGTGAGATTTCGTAATGGTCAGGTCGGCTAGCTGGGTGATGGTGGTCGGGTCGGTCGCGGAGTTGTTCCCGGTATTGGTCTCGCCGCCGACCGAAACGCTCACGCTGTTGGTGACGCTCGCAGACGCGGTCGCCGAGACGTTGACGTTGATGGTCAGCGCCGCGTAGCTCGAACCGGCATTGAGTGCGTCAGAGCGCTGGCAGGTCACGGTCTGACCCGACGCGCTGCAAGTCCCCCAGCCCGTGCCCCCATTGGAAGCGAAAGTCAGCCCCGCGGGCAGCGTGTCCGTGACCGTGACCGTGCCGGAGGTCGGACCTGTGCCGCCATTGGTGACTGTGATGGTGTAGCTGGCGTTCGTCTGTCCCTGCGTAAAGTTTCCGCTGTGAGACTTGGTGATCGTCAGGTCTGGGACGCCGTTGATGGTCGTCGGGTCTGTGCCGGAGTTGTTGTTGGTGATAATCTCCCCGCCGCCGGAGACCGCCACGGAGTTGGTCACGCTCGCCGAAGCGTTGGAGGCGACGTTGACCGTCAGCGTAATCGCGGAGCTTGCGCCCGCGGCGATGGCCGCGTTGCTCTGGCAGGTGACGGTCTGGCCCGACGCAGTGCAGTTATTCCAGCCTGTGCCATTCCCCGAAACGAAAGACAAGCCCGCCGGCAGCGTGTCGGTCACGGTCACGGTGCTGGAGGTCGCGCCGTTGCCGGCGTTGGTGACGGTGATGGTATAGGTCGCGTTCGCCTGTCCCTGTGTGAAGTTCCCGCTGTGGGTCTTATTGACGGTCAGGTCGGCGAGCTGATTAATCGTCGTCGGGTCGGTGTCGGAATTGTTGCCGGTGTTGGTTTCGCCCCCGCCGGAAACCGCCACCGAATTCGTCACACTCGCTGGCGCGGTCGCGGAAACATTTACTCGCAGGGTGATGGCCGAACTGGTGAGCGCGGCGATGGCGCTGGCGGTGCGCGTGCAGGTGACGGTCTGGCCCGAAGCCGTGCAGGCATTCCAGCCCGTGCCCGAACCCGAAACGAAAGTCAGGCCCGCGGGCAAAGTGTCCGTGACGGTGATGGCGGCCGTGGTCGCGGCGCGGCCCGCGTTGGTTACGGTGATGGTGTAAGTGGCGTTGGCTTCACCTTGCGTGAAGTTGGCCGCGTGTGATTTGACGACCGTCAGGTCTGCGCGGCCGTTAATGGTCGTCGCGTCCGTGGCCGAGTTGTTGTTGGTGACCAGCTCCCCGCCGACCGCAACCGTTACGGAGTTGGTGACGCTCGCCGGTGCGTCCGAGGCGACGCTGACGATGATGGTCAGCGCAGGGTAGCTCGCGCCCGCGTTCAGGACGGTCGAGCGCTGGCAGGTCACGACCTGGCCGGAAGCGCTGCAAGCGCCGGCCCAGCCAGTCCCGCCGTTGGAGACGAAGGTCATGCTCGCCGGCAGGGTGTCTGTGACCGTCACTGTGCCAACGGTCGGCCCCGAACCGTTGTTGCTAACAGTCAGCGTGTATGTCGCGTTCGCCTGCCCTTGAGTGAAGTTCCCGCTGTGGGTCTTGGTGATTCTCAGGTCGGGCGGGACGGTGACGCTGGTCGTCGCGGTGCTGCTGTTGTTCGCTGTGCTCGGGTCGAAAGTCGGGCTGTCAACCGTCGCCGTGTTGTTGAGGCTAGACGGAGCAGTAGCCAGCACGTTGACCGTCAGCCCGATGGTCGAGCTGACCCCGGCTCCCATCGCGGTCGCACGGTCGCAGGTCACGACCTGCCCCACGGCGCTGCACGTCCAGCCGGGCGCGCTCGCGGAGTTGTAAGAGAGTCCCGTCGGCAGAGTGTCCCTGACCCTGACGGTCGCACCGGCACTCTGCGGGCCGCTGTTGGTGACGGTCAGCGTGTAGGTGGCTGTGCCGCCGACGATGAAGGCGCTGGAGGCCGTCTTCGTAATCGAGAGGTCGGCGAATTTCGGCAGGCTCAACAGGTCATCGACCAAGGTGCCCGCCGTCGAAGAGGTCGGTGTGGTCACGCCTGTGTTCAGGTTGATGGTGTAGATGTCCGCGCTGTTGTCCAGGTTGGAGGCGTAGAGAACGTTGTTATCGGCGAAGGTCAAGCCCGTCGGGCTGGTGATTCCGGTGTTGAGGACGAAGCTCCCTGAGAGTGTCAAGGTATCAATCGTGTAAAGAGTGCCTCCCGCGAGCAGGTAGAGAGTGCCGTTCGGGGCAAAGGCCAGGTCGCCGCCGGAGGTGAGCGCGACGCCGCTGACCGTTCCCAGCAGGTGGAATTCGCCGTCGTTCGTGTCAACCGTGTAGAGGTCGTTGTTCGCGTCCATCGCGTAGAGCGTGCCGCTGGAGCTGAAGGCCAGACGCGGAACCTGGAACCCCGCGCCCGTGGAGTTGATGACGGTGTTGGTCCCGGTCGTCGGATTCCAGTACGCCACGCGCCCGGCAGAGGTCCCGAACGGGTTGTACTCCGTGTAGAAGATGTTGCCGGAGATGGGGTCGATGGCCGCGGCAGCCGAGCCGAAGGAGAGTGTGCCAGCGGTCGTCGCCACCCCGGTCGTGGGATTAATCGTTAAGACCCTGGCCGGCGAGTTGAAGTTGACGCCGTAAATCGTATCGTCAGCCGCGCGCGCCGTCTGCACGACGCACATCAGACAGAAGAGGGCGACGAGCAGCCACGCGCGCTTCGCGCTGGCACAGGCTGCTCGACGCACTTTTGTCTGTGGGCGTGGCTGTGACACGGGGGCGGGCCTCATTCCTTCCGTCCTTCGCCTGCGGGTTGATCCGGCTGCGCCGCGTTCCCGGACAGCCCGGCGCGCGACGTGCCGAAGAGGTCAAAGAGGTTCGAGAGCTTTGAGGAGATAGTGAAGTAGAAGCCGCGGCGCGCGGGCGAGAGGCTCAGTCCTCCAGGTTCGTCCGCCAGGGTGAAGTTGTAGCCGACGCCCAGGCGCAGGTCCGGGACGGCCCAGAAACCTAGCTCCGTTCCGTAGACCGAGCGGGAGGTGCCCGAAGAGGGCTGGATGATGTAGCGAGCCTCGCCGGCCCAATCGAAGCGCGACGTCAGGCGGTACTGGGCGCGTCCCTGCGTCAGGTAGGTCAACGTCGAGGCGTAGGGAAGCCCAGGCTGGCTGTTGGCGTTGAAGCGCAGGGCGAAGCGGCCGTAAAGCTCCAGGTCGCGGGTCATCTGGTAGTAGCCGTCCGTGGCGAGCGAATCAATCCGGTCGCGCACGGCTTCCTGATCCTCCGCGCCCTGCTGCTCCAGCTCGCGGTGCGTGTAGCTAAAGAGCAGGCCCGCACGGTCGGACTTGAGCGGACGAATCGCGAGCGCGCCCATGGCTTCAAGCGCCGTCGTGTCGCGTCCTTCAAAACCGGAGCGCGAATACTGGAAGCGCGCGAGCGTCGTGATGCCGTCGCCGAGGCGTCCGGCAGCGCCCAGCGAGACCATCTGCCCGCGGCCCAATCGGTCGCGGAACTCGTAACGGGCATTGGCGCGAAAGTCCTGCGTGGGCGTCCAGCCAAAACCAAACGTCGCGCTGTTGAAGCTCTCGCCCTCGCCCGCGAGGTGGAAGCCGCGCTCGAACCCTAGTTCGATTGAGAACTCTTTGGAAAGAGGCAGACGGTTTTGCAGGCCGATGACGGCGAAGCTGTCCGTGCCGCTGATGCCGTTCTCAAGCTGGTAGCGCCCGGTCAGGGCCGTGTACTTGCCGAAGCGGGACTCGACGCCGATGGCCGTCTCGCGGCGCGCGCCGCTGTAGGCAAAACCTGCCTGCGAAAAGTCTCCGATGGGCCTGATGGGCGCGGAGGCGAGCCGCTGCGTCAGGAAGAACTTCGTCCAGTTGTTGTACTGGTAGGTCGCGGCCAGCGTCGTCTGGGTCGGGTAGGTCGGGTCGGCCTCACCCAGATTCTGCTCGCGCTTGATGGAGACTTCGAGCTTCTCCGTCAGCTTAATCTCGGCGCTCGCCGTGACGAGCTGCGAGTCTATGGAGTTGCCGCCGCCCGCGTCCTCGAAACGGCGACGGTCGTAGCCTAGATGGAAGCGCAGGCGGTCGTTGACGATCTGGTCCCAGCCCGCCGAGAAAGTGTTACGCGAGTTATCCACGTTCGCCGTGCGGTTGCGCTCGTTCGTAAAGCCGAAGCGGAAGAGAGATTTCGCGAGCGGTTTGAACTCGAACGAGACTTCGCTGCGGCGGGAGCCTGGCGCGACCGTCGCGCCGAACGGGTTGAAGAAGCCTTCGGAGGCGCTCGAATAACGGGCGCGCACCAGCGCCTCGTGAAAGTCTATGGGCTGCGTCAGCTCAACCTGGTAAGCCTCGCCGTCGTGCCCGTCTACGCCGACGGAGTAGCCGTTGGTGCTTCCCATGAACTCGCCCTGGCTGCGCGCGTAGGCGAACGATAGTTTGCCGCCGTTTGGCAGCTCCTTCTCGCCGTCAATGCCTGCGAGGACGAATGTGCCAAAATCCGCCTGGCGCTGGACGACCGTCGAGAGGCCGAGCCGGAGACCGAACTGATTGAAATTCTTCTTCGCGCGCCCGGTGTAAACGGAAGTCGAAAAATCTTCGGCGCGGTGCTCGTAGGTGACGACGATCTGCGTCAGGTTAAGCGCGTAGTCGAAGGTCGAGACGTAGCGCAGGAGGAATAACTCGCCGTTCAGAGAGTTCAGGTTGTAATCGACGGAGCGCGAGAGCACCTCGCGGCTCAGGATGATTTCCGGGTTGCGGCGGTCGCGGACTTCGAGCGTGACGGTTTCAGAACCCGGCAGCAGTTCCGCGTGGGAGAGGCGCATCAGACTCAGGGAGCCCGCCGGGAAAACGTCGCGCGCAAAGGCCGTGTCGGGGCGCGCGCCGGTCACGGTGACGAAATCGCCGTTGGCGTTCTCCAAATGCACCTTGACGCCCGTCAGCTTGCGGCTGTAGCCGGTCAGGCTCAGCTCATCCATGTCCGCTTCGTAGTCGCCGAACATGGCGTAGGAGCGGCGGCGGTCAACGCGTGCGTAGAGCTTGGAGTTGCTTTGCGCCGCCTCGAAGCGTGTGGAGGAGTCGCCGAAGAGCGGGTAGACGCGGTCGAGCGGGTCTAACTGGAAGAGACGGTCGCGTCCGGCCGTGCGATTAATCGGGCGCTGCGAGTCGTAGGCGAGGGTGAGCATGTTCTCGCCCCACAGGCGACCCTGATAGAAGAAGCTCAGGCGCGTGCGGACGTTTCCTTCTTCGCCACGCAAGGATACTTCCGGCACAGCTTTGCCGACAGACATCTCGGCCAGCCCGACCATGATGGTGGGCCGCAGCTCCGGCGTGATGCGAACCAGCGAGCGCGCTTCCGCCTGGCCCGCTTTCGCGAAGAGATTGGCGTCGCCGGGCGCGCTTGCGCCAAGGAGCTTGAAGACGGCCTCGCCGTTCTCTAACTGGACGATCAGGCGCGTCTGGGGCCGGTTGCGCTCTTCAAGATTGATGACCTGCTCGCCCGCGCCGTTTAACTGTGCAGCCGTCGGCTTCGCCTCTTTCACTTCGACGCCAGTAGCTTCGGGGAGCAGCAGTTGACCGGCTGAAGTCTCGACCGCGATCTGGTCGTCGAGCGCAGGGTTGTTCCACTGGTCGAAGGCGCGTACACGCACCAGGACGAAGGCGCGCCCGCCGGATTGAACCTCGCCCTGCTCGGGCACTATCTCCAGCCTGCGCGCGGGGCCGCGCCCCAACACCGTAATCTCTTCCGTGCGGCCGGGCGTGCCCTCTGGACTGATGGCCGTGGCGCGAACGCGGTTCTGGCCAGGGCGCAGCGAGATGCCGACGAAGCTGAAGGTCGCGACGCTGTTCTTCTGATCCAGGCGGCTCGTGCCTATGTTCTGGTCGGAGATGCGCGAGCCGTTGACTTCGAGTTTGACGGTCCAGTTCAGGGCCACGCGCGCGTCCACCTGCATGGCCGGGGACATGACGACGCTGTTGCTCGCGGGCGATAGAATCTGCACCTCGCCCGCCGGGACCGGCGCGATGGTCTCGGTCGATTCCATCTCGTACTTGCCCGCGGCCGTCGGCTGCAAAGCGTTCGCCGAAGCAGGAGCAGTAACCGGCATCACTTTTGTGCCAGGCGAAGTTACCGGATTGGGTTTGACGGGTTCGGTCGAGCCAGCGCTTCCGGCCTTCGCGTTCTGCTTATCGGCGTCCGCGAGCCGGTCTGTAACAATCGCGTCTGTGAGCAGGCCGCCTGAGCGCACGAGCGCGAAGTTCTGGCGAAGCATCGAGCCTCCGCCCAGCGGCGTGCGCAGCAGCCGTGTCCAGCTCCGGCCGGCGATGGTTCCACCATCCGTCAGCGAGTAGCCCGAAGGCAGGCTGACCGGGTCGAGCGAGATGACCTGCGCGCCGTCGCCGAGGGAGGGGAAGTTGTATAGACCCTGAGAGTCCGTGACGACCGATTGGCCCGAATTGAGATAGAGGCGCACGCCCGCCACCGGCTCGTCACCCTTGTCGAACGTGCCGTTGCGGTTCACGTCGTCGAAGACGCGGCCCATCAGTATCTGGCGAGTCGAGAAAGCGCCGCCTCCGACCTCTACAATCGCGCGTGCAGCCCTCGTCTCGCTTCGCTCGCCGGACGGGAAAGCGCCCGAAGCCGTGGCCAGATTCTCCTGGCGGCCTTCGCGCGCGTTCGCGCCGATGCGCACGCGGTACAGAATACGCGCGGTCCTGCCAGGACCGAGGTCGCCTATCTGGAAGATGAGCTCGTTGCCGTTCACCTGTGGCTCAATCGGATTGTCGAGCGCGTTGCCGACGGTCAGGCGCGCGGTGCCCTCCGCGTAGTGGAAGGACTCCGGCAGTTGGTCGCGGACGAAGACATTGGTCATCGTCGCGGCCGTCGGGTTATTGACCTCTATCCTGTAGGTCAGCGTGTCGCCGATCTCTGCGCGCGGGCGGTCAACAGCCTTGTTGATCTCCAGGCCGCGCTGCTCGAACATAGGTATGTTGAGCGCGACAGCCGCCAGGTCGTTAATCTCTACGTCTTCGTTCACCAGCTCGAAGCCGCCTGCCTGTGCGAGCGGCTGGCCGTCGAGCGCGCGCACGGTCATCAGGAAGAGACCTGTGCCGGACGGGCGGATTGAAAGCTCCAACATGCGCGTGATGTAGCCGGAGGCCGTGACCCTCATGAAGTAGCGCGAAGGCGCAGTGAGGCTGCCAAGCTGGTCCGGGCGCAGGGCGAAGCTGAAGTGCCCCTGCGCGTCCGTGGCGTAAGGGTTGGTGTTATCGGTGTTCGGCACGAAGCCGAGGCCCGCGGGAATCTGCAACGGGTTCGTCCCGTCCTGGTCAAGAAGAATCGCTACGTTCGCGCCGGGGATGGGCGCTGCCGCGCCGCCGCGCCCCGAGAAGACCATGCCGAAGGGGTCCACGACGACAACGGCCGTCGTGCTGGAGGTCGCCGCGACGTTCTGCCCCGAAACGGTGGCGACGTTGATGACGCCGACGCCCGCGGGCGCGCTTCCAGTCAGGCGAGCCTGGAAGGAAACGTGCACGACTTCGCCGGGCGCGACCTCGCTGACGCGAACCTCTATGCGGCGGTTGCGAATCGTTCCCTCATCAGCATCGTCCGCGTCGGTCAGGCCGCGCTCTTCCAGGCGAAGCGTAGCTGGCATGTACTCGATGCTGGCGGGCAGCTCGTCGCTAAGCAGCACATTGCGAGCCGTGACGTCGCCGCTGTTGCGGAACGCTATCGTGTAGGTGAAAGGATTGCCGGGGCTGACGATTGCCTGTGGGTTGCCGTTGACGAGCTTGAGCGGCGGGAGGCTCGCGCTATCGGGCGAGGTCAGGCGCGGGCCGTTGCCAACCGTGTTGATGATGGTGCCCTCGTCCTCGCCGCGGCCGTTCACCGCCGCCTCGACGTTCGAGCGCGCGCGGAGCTGGATGGTGATGTTGCTCTGCGGGGCCGCGTCGTTGGTCTCTAACACGGCGAGGACGTTGAGGCAAAAGCCTGGCTGCACGCGCGGCGAGAGGGATTCGTTGACGGTGACGGGAGTGTCGCCGGAAGTAATGGTGCCGCTCGCGTCCACGTCGAAGTAGAGACTGCTCAGGCGGGACGGGGCGTTCACCTCTGCGCGCGTGATGGTGTAGAGGTCCGGGGTGTTGCCTAGATTGCAGACGCGGAAGACGCGCGGGAGCGTCTCGTTGGGGCCGACGCTCGCAGAGGGCTGGGTCTCGTCAGGCGTGACGGTCAAAGAGGAGACGGTCTTGACGGTGACGAAGACGGTGCGGGAGATGGTGGCGAAAGTGTTGCCGGAGTCGTCTTCGTAGGAGGCTTCGGCGTGATTGGAGATGGTGGTCGAGGCAGGGGTTCCACCGTCGGGGCGTGGGAGCGCGCCCGCTGTCGCGGCGTAGACTAACGCCAGCAAGAGGGTAGTGATGATGGCTGTTCTGTTGAAAGCAGCGTTCAGCATCATGTGGGACCTGTGAAGTTGACGGGGCGAAAGCAGGGTCGGGGTCTGCTTTTTAGCGGAAGCGGTGCGGGCTGTCTTTCGTAGTGGAGCAATTACTACGAAAGACTGCCCGCGCCGCTTCACCTGACAGCGCCTGGGAAACTCTTAGGCGCTCCGGTTAGTTGATCGTCCGTTGGAACGTGAACACGCGGGCGGGAGTGCCGGGCGCGACCGCGGCGACCGTGTCCGTGATAATGGTCGCTGTGCCGTTGACGCTAATGACACCCGTTCCCGAGTCGGTCGGGGACCCAAGCTGGGTCGTGTGCGTGGCCCAGTTGTTTCCGCCGGCCGTGCCGTTCTCCGTGATGACCAGATTGTTCGCCGTCAGCTTGACGCAGCCAGCGCCGCCGACCGAGGTGGCGACGTTGGTGTAAGTGATGGTGTAGGTCAACACCGCGCCGGGGACAGGATCGTTAGCACCGCCCTTGGTCAGGTCGGCGTTGTTGATGCTAACGGCCTTCTCCAACTGGATGAAGCCAGTGAACAGACGGTCAATCGTGTTGTTGGTCTGCGTGTTGTCAATGCCGGAGGTCGCGCGGATGACGGTGTCGAAACCTGTCAGGACCGCCTTGCCCGCGGGCATGGAGACGACCACCTGGTAGTTCGCGGTCGAGTTGTAGGCGACGGCGATGGACGCGCTCGCGCCCACTACCGGAGTCCCGTCGTCAACCATCAAGGTCGAGGTGGCCCCGACGATGATAGTCACGTCGGCACCCGCCGGGTACGACAGCACGCTCAGCGCGTAGGTGTCGTTGGCGTTGCCCAGGTTCTGGACCGTGTTGGTGAAGGTCGCAGAGCCGAGCGCCACCGTGACGTTGGCCGGATCGGGATAAGCCGGGACGTTGAGAATGGCCGCGGCCGGGACGCTCTTGTCCGTGTAGTCGTTGTCGGTGGTCGTGCCGATCGCGCCGGGCGCTCCCTGCGGGCCATTGAGCACGCCGCCGGTCTGAAGCAGCGTCGTCGTGCGCAGCGGCGAGACGGCCGCGGGCAGTTGCACGTCAAGACTGTTCCTGCCGTAGGCGTTGCCCTGTTCCGTGATGGCGTTGGTCGCATCGCTCGTCGTGATCGTCACCACCATGTCAATGTTGGAGCTGCACGTGGAAGCCGCGAGCGTTCCGCCGTTGAGCGGGGTGGAGACGTTGAAGGCGACCATCGTGACGTTGGCCGGCCTGACGGTCTCCCAAGTCATCTGCGTGATCGGGTTAAGGGCGGGATTGGAGTTCGAATAGAGGACTCCGACGCCGGCCGGGAAGTTCTGCGTCGCGGCCAGGACCGTGTTGGCCGGGACGGGCGCGAAGATAAAGACGCCCTGGTTCGAGCCGCCACCGTTGACGGTCGTCAGCGTCACGGCCTTGGCCGCGCGCGAGCCGATGTTGCAGAGCTGCCACTGGTAGGTGATGTTGCTGCCGAGAGGCACCGGGCCAGTCGGGGCGGTCAAAGAGAGCTGAAGCTGCGCGTCCGTCTGCACCGTAGCGGTGATGTCGCCCACCGCTTCGACGTTGTGGTTGGTCGCATCGCCGTTGACCACGACCGTGCCAACGGGATGGCTCGTGCGGACTTCGTTCGCGGAGTTGTCGGCGTTCTGGCTGTCGGCGGAAGCGTCGCCGAGCGTGACGACCACCGTCTGTCCGGCGGTCGCGCCCGCGCCGACGCTGACTTCGACCAGGACTTTGAGAGAAGTGTTACGCGCCATCACAGGCGAAGTGACGACCCCGGCGTTGCCGTAGATGTCTGTGTCGCTGCCGTCAATCTGGTTCGGCGTGCCTGCGCTCGGATTGTCAATCACGGCGCGCGTGATGCTGGCCGAGGCCGTGCCGGAAAGGCGAATGCTCGCGCCGCCCGTCAGGAACTGCACGCGGTCCGAGAAGTTTCCTGTATTGGTAACGGTGAAGCTGTAGACGATTCCGGTCTCGCCGGCGACGATCTGCGAGCCGAGGCTTCCGCCGTCGGGAGAGATGGTCAGTCCGGCGACGTTGGAGACTTTCACCGTGACCGTGTTGGAGTTGACGTTGTAGTCGTTTGTGCCGTCGCTGTAGGACGCGCTGGCAGTGTTGTTGATGTCTGTGCCGCCGTCGGTCTGCGCAAAGGCTGGCGCGGCCAACGCGCAGGCAATCGCGAGAACGATGACCAGGCGCGAGAGCACGCGGGTGCTGATGGGGATCTGTTTTAGGCTCATCTTCAATTCCTCAATATTGTGTTGGTGGGCAAACGGCACCGGAGGCTGTGTCGTGCGCGAGTCGCAGATGGGTCCGGGCGGTTGGCTAAAAATTTGTGAGTGCTACTTGACGCGGACCTTGTAAGAGGCCGACAGCTTGCCGTTGGCCGCCAGGGGGTCTGCCCACTCGTAGCGAACCTGCGTGTACATGGAGGCAGGAGCCGCGACTTTCTTAGTGGTCCCATCCGGCTGCTTCTCATCAATCATCGGCTGCACTGAGTAGGTCTGACCGTTGTCAATGCTGTAGACGACTGTGGTTGAGCCATCGGACGTAGCGCTGCCCGCGACGAAGGTTGTCCCCTTCGGGATTTGACCGACCGTCTTGTACTCACGCGCCGGCGCGTTGCCGCCGTTCTCTGAGGTGATGGTCCAGTCGAGAATCTCGCCGGGGTTGACCACGGCGGCCTTTTCGAGCGGGAGCTTCTCCTGATCGCGCAGGACCGTACCGGCGAGCGTCACCTTGACTTCGGGGCGGCCGCTCTCGACGCTCTTGAACTGCCTTTGCGCCAGCGCGGCCGCTCCGCCGAGGATGAACAGCGCGAGGGCCGCCAGCGGAAGCACGCGAAGATTTTTCTTTAACTTTGTCATCGTCTTCTCCTTAAATAATTTCCCCGGCCGTGAGGCAGGGGCGATTTAGGTGTGTGTGGGTCGTCAGAAAGTTTGCGCCGAGGGTGATGGGCGCATCCCGCGAACTTCGAGCGCGCGGGCGACTGCA
>DATEMM010000570.1:0-12415 GCA_035275605.1 Pyrinomonadaceae bacterium | reverse complement strand
TCTACTCTTTCCCGTCAGCCTTCGATCTGGAATGTTCATGTCCGCCGAAGGGCTGATCCCAAATCCAGATTTCATATCCCTGTGGATGTCCCGACGCCGGCACGCTGCACTCGAAGAGCGTCTGGGAATCTTTAGTGATTCGGATGCGATGGACGAAGATGTTGTAGTTGTTCGCCGGGTGCCCGTAGACATGTGGACGAGTAGGATGGCTGGGATTGCTTACGGGAGCTTTCGCTAACTCTCCGTCGGCGTCAATCTCTAATTTCCCGAGTTCGTTGGGGTCTTCCACGGGACCCCCCTTCATTCTTACCTGTGGCTGGGGAGAGGCGCTGGGCGGTCTCAACCAGATGTCGATTTGGCAGCCTTGCGCCTGTAGGTCTCTGTAGAGAACGGTGCCGTCGCCAGTGATGACCATCACACGCATCAGCGGATGGTTCGTCCTGTGTTTGTGCGGGCGGTCTGGATCACCGCTCGCGGCGGTCGCAGCCAGCGCTGTGCTTGCGGTCACGATGAAAGAGCCATCGATGACGGTGATCGGCGGGAGGTGATCTTTCGTCCTAAGAAATCTGGCATCCTGGTTTTTAAGACTTTGATCTTCGGCGGTCCCGTTCTGACCGCCGTCCGAAGTGTCCGCCTGTCGTTCTTCCTGATTCATGTCTGCTACTCCTTTTTGGGCAAGAGTTCTGATTGGGATGGGCGGCTGAGCGATTCCTATTGATTCAGCCACGAATGCTAGGTTCATTTGCAGGATTTTCAGCATTAACTTCATATCGAGATTGCTTTGGACGTCGTTTGCCGTATGGATGAACGGGTCGCCCTGTTCGCCGCTGGCTTCGATTGTGAGCGCAGCCGGAATCTGCTCAACAATGAACGGGACGTGGTCGCTGTCGGCATACTCATTGCTCCCCTCTACGGTTAGCTGCGGCGCATAGGTTGCCGCTGCCTGGGCCAATCTCTGTGCGAGCAGGCTGTAAGGGGTCTCGATTAACACGGCGTAGGGCAGCGGCCTGTAATTCCTTTTGCCGATCATGTCCATGTTAATAACAGCACGCGTCCGTCTCAGGTCAGGGTCTTTCTCGACATACTGGCTGCTTCCGTGGAGCCCATTTTCTTCCCCGCCGAAAAGGACGAAACGCAGGTCTTGCTCGTGATTATACTGAGCGAGGAGGCGCGCCATTTCGAGAACCCCGGCCACGCCGCTCCCGTTATCGTCTGCGCCCGGAGCCCTCTCCGTTGGTCCCACATGGTTTATCGAATCCAGGTGCGCGGTTATTAAAATCAGGTCGCGCGAGCCGGACTTGGTCCCGGCTTTGTCGGCGATGACATTACCCGTACTGCCCTGGCTAACCTTTACTTGCATGAAACGTGTTTTATAACCCAACCCGCGTAACACTCCCTCGCTCCACTGGGCGGCATCTTTGTAGAGGGAACTGAAGGAAAAGCGCGTGTGAAACGCGGCCAAATGCGCCACCGTCTTAGTCAGGTTTGAAGTCGAGATGCTATTGACGAGGTTTTGTATCAAAGGCCGCGGCGTCCCAGGCAGGAGCGGGGGAACCAGAGACTCCACGACGACTTGAGTTCCAAACAGAGGAAAGAGCTTGTAGCCGTGGTCACGTCGCCCGATGATTTCCTGCGCTTCACCAGGGGGCAAGAGCACGGCCAGATGACGCCCTCTATTAAGGAGGACCGGAACATGCGGGTTTTGTCGTTGAAAGGAACTTCCCACCTGTAGAACCAGAAAGAGATTCTCCTCGATGATGGATTCCGGATGCTCTTTCAAAGTCAGGTCGAACCTTTGTGCCAGATCAACGACCAGGCCCCACACGGAAGCTGGCGCATGCAGTAACACGATATCTCCAAACAGGATGTGAGAAGCGCCGACCAGAGAGAAGAGCCGGAGCATCTCCTCTTGAGCCGGACCATGCAGTTTGAACGTCGCCAGCTTCATCTCTTTAGTTTCATCTCTTTATGTGCCTGAACGCTTTTACGCGGGCAAAGCGGGAAGCCTATTAAATACCTATACAGCCCTCTTCACAAGCCTCGAATCAGGGCACCTCCGCACGGAACATTTGCCGCACTTAGAAGAACCGGCGGGCCGGTTCCTGAACAGCTTTCTCTTAGCCATTCCTGTGCCAGCCTTTGTGTGCACGGAGTTGCAAAAGCCTCGACAGGGCGGTTTTGGTGATAAATAAAACAGATAGCGAGTGAACCTGCTCGCACTTTTGTCTTGGGCAAGCCTTGAAGTTGTAGCGAAATCGCCATTGCGAAGTAGCATTCATGCCAGCATCTGCCAGGTGCGAAAGGAGAGGAGCGCGGGCGAGGCGTGTTGCCTTAAGTTGCTGTAGAATACTTGCATCAACTAATCTGCCCAATAGTAACCACTCTAAGGAGCTGTTTTAGATATGGAGCCGAGGCTAATTGTAATTGCGGGGCCTTTGCAGGGAATGACCCTTGCCTTGACGGAGAAGGAGACTTCAATCGGGCGTGAGCTATCCAATCACCTCTGCCTCCCGGATATGTCCGTCTCACGGCGACATTGTCTGTTGGAGAGGGAGGAAGAGCAATACAAGATAATTGATCTCGCAAGCTTCAACGGAACGCTGGTCAACGGCGTCTCCATCAAGGAGCAGTTCCTCAAGAACGGGGACCAGATTGCGGTGGGGGATTCTCTCTTGCGCTTTCTTCTACAGACTGAAGGCGACGACATAGCCTTTGACGGCGCTCACCTCGTCGAGGGGGACTGGCGTGCCGGCTCGACCGTGCACCTGCGCCGGGAAAATGCCGTCTACTTACGGACCGAGGACGTATCAGAGGAGCTTCCGGCGGCGGACCAAACGGCGCGCGACCTCAACGCGCTCTTTAGAATCGGCAGAGTCATCCACTCTATTCGTGATCCGAAACAACTCCAGCGCCAACTCCTGGAACTTCTCTTCGAGCTTATTCCGGCCGAGCGCGGCGCAGTGCTCCTGACAGGAGCAAGTATCAATGAGGTGATCTCGCTTTACGGACTTAATCGTGATTCCAAGGTGAAGACAGCGGTGCAGGTCAGCAATACCGTCGTCACGCAGGTATTGAACAAGGGCGTTGCGATTATGAGCAACGACGTTCAGGAAAGCGGTTCTTATGACAAGGTCGAGAGCCTGTTGGAATCCAGAGTGTCCGCGCTGCTCTGTGTGCCATTAGTTTTCTTTGAGACCATCATCGGCGTCATTTACCTGGACACGGCCCGCGTGGGCGCGCAATTTAACGATGAACATCTACAGTTACTGACCGCCATCGCTGACATCTCCACAATAGCTTTAGAGAACGCTATTCACCTGGAGTGGCTTGAGAGCGAGAATCAGCAGCTCCATTCTGAAGCAAACATCAATCACAACATGGTCGGAAGCAGCCCGCGCATACGTGAGGTCTATCAGCTCATCGCGCGCGTCGCGCCGAGTAAATCCAGGGTCTTGATTTATGGGGAAAGCGGGACTGGGAAGGAACTGGCCGCGCAGGCCATTCACTTGAACAGTCCGCGCGCCGACAGGCCCTTCGTCGCTATCAACTGTGCGGCCATCACAGAGACACTGATTGAAAGCGAACTCTTCGGCTATGAAAAGCACGCTTTTACCGGCGCTGAGTCATTAAAAAAAGGGCTTTTTGAGATAGCTCATAGCGGCACGATCTTCCTGGATGAGATCGGCGAGTTGCCGGAGGCTGCGCAGGCCAAGCTATTGCGCGTGCTCGACAAAGGAGAACTCAGGCGGGTGGGCGGCAAGGAGATAATCAAAGTCGATATCCGTGTCATAGCCGCCACGAACAGGAATCTGGAAAAAGCCGTCAAGGAGAAAAAATTTCGAGACGACCTTTATCACCGTCTCAACGTCATCGCTTTCGAGATGCCCCCGCTAAGAGAGCGGGGCGGAGATATTCTGTCACTGGCGAACCATTTTCTGGCGGAGTATAGCGAGGAGAACCATAGCGAGGAGAACGGGCGCCGCGTGGTTTGGATCGCACCCGAAGCCAGGGCCATGCTCCTGACATATGCCTGGCCGGGCAACGTCCGCGAATTGAAAAATACTATTGAGCGTGCCGTCGTGCTAAGTGATACCCACGTCTTAACCTCTGAATCATTGCCGGCCGCAATCAAAAAGTGTGGGGTCGCCGGCAAAAAATCCACCGGCAATATCTACGACGCCGTCAGGGAAGCTCAACGAGAGGCTATCATTAATGCGTTCACGCAGAGTAGAGGTAATCACGCCGAGGCAACAAAAATTCTGGGCGTCCATAGCGCCCAACTGTTCCGACTCATCCGGGTCCTGAACTTGAAGGCCACCCTCGCCAGCTTAAAGTCTCAGTTCATGCGCTCTGAATAGTTATCGCTCAGGACGAGCGACATCTTACATCAGGCGCTTAAACAGGTAAGAACTTTATTTTCGCTTTCAACAATCGGCCACACTCTTAAAATAACTCGAACTTGATGGTCAGGTATTTCTTCGGGTTCTGGCGGAAGTCGTAGATGAGTTTGACGGCTTCCGAAGAGAGCTGGTTGACGTTGTTGTAGAGTTGGTCGTCGGTGAGGAGCTTGCCCAGGGTGCCTTCGCCGCGCTGTGCGGCGGAGACCACGTTATCGACGCGCTCGGCCGTGGTGTTGAAGCGAGCGATGGCGGTCCGGGCATCGTTGTAGATGGCCTCGTCCTGTAGGAGCTTGCCGATGGTGCCGCGCCCCTGGCGGACGTCCGCGATGATGCCGTTGATGTCGTTGACGGAAGCGTCCACGCGGTCGGCTATGCTATTGATCCGGTTGTAGAGAGCCTCGTCCGTCAACAGTTTGCCGGCCGTCCCGCGCCCCTTGCGCAGTCCTTCGGCGATGTCGTTGAGTCGAATCGCCAAATCGTTCACGTTGTTGTAAATCGCCGGGTCGTTGATGAGCTTGCCCGCCGTGCCCTGCCCGGACCTGATCTGGCGGATGACGGCCTGCGTATCTATGATGGCTTCGTTCAAACTGTTGTAGAGGGCTTCGTCGTTGACTATGCGCCCGAGCGTCCCGTTGCCCTCATTGATCTTCCGCATGATCTCGTTGAGGTTCTTGGTGATGCCGGTCATCTGGTCCGCGACGTCCGGCCCGACGAGGCTTGAGAGCGTGCTTTGATTGCCTGCCGCAGGCAGAAGCTCTGCGTTCTCCTGAACGGGCTGGCCGACCGCTGTGCCAGCAGTTATGTTCACGAGCTTGTCGTTGCCGAGCAGACTGGGGGAGCCGAGCGCGACGGTTGAGTCCGTGCGTATGCGCTCGTTGGCGGGCCGCCCGTCGATGGTGCTGTCTATGGCTAGACGCGCCTCCACCTTCGCGTCGTCAGGCTTGTCCGAGGGCGGTAGCAACTTGATCTCGTCCACCTTGCCGACGCGCACGCCGGCGAGTCTCACCTCGGAGCCGGCGCGCAAGCCGTCCGCGTTGGAAAAGCGTGCGCGCAGATGCAGCTTGCGCGCGAACGGGTTGATGTCGCCCGACGCATTGAGAATCAGGAAGATCAGAATGACGATGGCGATCAGGACGAACAGGCCGACGCGCAGCTCGCTCAAACCGATGGTCCTTTTGGATGGAGGCATAAGCTTACTCCGATTGCGGAATGCGGATAACGGGATTGCGGCTCAGAAAACGGGCGCTGCGGGTCTCTTAATAATCCGCAATCCGCAATCCGAAATCCGCAATCGTTTCAATGTCCCCGAAGGAATCTCTGGATGTATGGGTCTTCGGCCTTCTTTAAAGCTTCGTCGGTGCCGCTGAAGATCGGTTTGCCGTCGCGCATCATCATCACCTTGGTGTTGGTCAGGCAGAGGCGCTCGCCCTCCTTCTCGAAGACGACGTCGCCGGCGTCGTTGACCACGGCATATTCCGAGCAGAGGTAGTCCAGGTTGTTCATCTCGTGCGTCACGAAAATCGAGGAGACGTCCTCCAGGTCGCGCAGCTTCATGGCCAACTCGCAGATGGTGCGCGCCGTCGGCGGGTCCAGGCCCGCGGTCGGCTCGTCGAACATCACGATTTTGGGGTCGCCGACAAGCGCGCGCGCGATGCCGACGCGGCGTCGCATGCCGCCCGAGAGCTCAATCGGCATCTTGTCAATCGCATCCTCAAGGTTGACGAAGCGCAGCATCCTGCGCACCTCGGGCTGGACCTCCTCTTCCGGCACGCCCTGCTCGTGCAGGCGGAAGGCGACGTTGTCGTAGACCGACAGGGAATCGAAAAGTGCGCCCTCCTGAAAGATCATGCCGATCTTCTTCCTGACGCGCATCATCTCGATTTCGCTAAAATTCGTGATGTCCTCGCCGTCCACCAGAATCTGGCCCGAGTCCGGTTTCAAGAGACCGAGCACCAGCTTGATCGTCGTTGACTTGCCGCAGCCGGAGCCGCCTAGGATGATCTTCGTCTCGCCCTTCATCACTTTGAAGGTCAGACCGTCCAGCACCTTGCGCTCATCAAACGCCAAGTGCACGTCGCGAAACTCTATGGCCGGAATGGCGCGGTCAAGGTCATCCACTTCGGCGAAAGTGGATTCGGCGGCGTCCTCGCTGACCCGGCCGTCCAGTTGTGGCGGCGGAACGGACTTGTGAATCTCTGTGTCGGTTGAAGCCATACGAATCTCTACTTGGGCTGGTCAAGTATATACTGTAACGCTCGGGCCAGGAAAAAGTCTGTAATGATGACGACGATCGAGGCCGTCACGACCGAGCGCGTTGTCGAGCGCCCGACGCCCACTGTGCCGCCTTCAGTCGATAAACCCTTGTGACAGGCGATTGTGCCAATAATCAGCCCGAAAACGATTGGCTTGATGACCCCGCCGACGATGTCGTCGGCCGTGATGCCGTCGCGCACCGAGTTGAAAAACATGGACGAGTCCATGCCGTAAAGCCCGGAGGCGACCGTCCAGCCGCCGACGATGCCGATGACGTCCGCGATCACCGTCAGCAGCGGCAGCATGATGATGAGGGCTATGAGCCGAGGGGCGACGAGCTTGCGCACCGGGTCCGTGCCGAGCGCGCGCATCGCGTCAATCTGCTGCGAGACAGTCATCGAGCCGAGTTCCGCCGAGATGGCGGAGCCGACGCGCCCCGTCACCATCAGGGCCGACAGGACCGGGCCGAGTTCGCGCACGAGCGAGAGCGCCACCAAATAGCCGGTCGTGCTCTGTGCCCCGTAATATTTGAGCGTGGGAAATGTTTGCAGCGTCAGCACGCCGCCCGTGAAGAAACCCGTCAGGACGATGATTGTCAAAGAGCCGACGCCGATGGCGTCCATTTGGGCTATGGTTTCGGGGACGTACCGCGGACGCTTGAAAAGACCGCGAGCGGCGCGCGCCGCCAGCAACGTCGTCTCTTGCAGTTCGAGCAGAGCGCGCGTGGCAAAGTTCATTCGTGAGTCGAGAAAACGCGACGTGCCCGGCGCGCGTTTTTGTATGCAGCCTGGCCCTAGAGTCTGACCGACATTCCGCCGGAAAATCTTGGGCCGGAAGACGCGGGCGCAGGAAGAAGCTGTTTTCGCTTGAAAACTGTAACTGCGGCCACGCGAATCTGAACGAGCGGCCTATGATGCTCAAAATTGGCTTTGTGCGTCAAGCCGGAAATGAATCCGCGAAGCGTTTATAGTGAGCCGCTTTACAGGAAGAATCCCTCAACTGAAAAAGCCGGTCGCAAAAACGACCGGCCTTTCCTCTTTCTTCACACAAAATCATTCCAGCCTCAGGGGCGTATCCGTCTGGGGAGGCCGTTGCGCCTGGGGCGCGGGCCGAGCAGGGGATTATTGCCTCTCCGGTCGCCCCCGTTAGGTCGCCCTTCCAGGCCATTGCCCGCGGGCTGATTGATGCCGCCGCCGCCAAGCTCCCTGTTCCGAAGCGGCCTTTGATTACCGTTCTCCAGGCGACGCCTCTGTTGGGCTGCGCGTATGCGCTCCTGGCGAATCATCCGAAAGGTATTGAGCTGCTCGGGCGTCAGCACGCGACGAATGCCGAGTTCCGTCCTGGCACGCACCCTGACCTCAATCGCCTGTGCTTCGAGCAATTCTTTCGTGCGCTGCTCGACCATGGCCTCGTTCGCGTCATCGGAGTAGATGGCCTGATCCAGCGCGCGCTGTGCCTGATTGAGGCGCTGTCTGGCCGCCTGCATCTCCAGCCGATTCTGCTGACGGATGGCGCGGATTCTGGACACTTGGTCCGGCGTGAGGCCCAGAGCCGTCACCCAGTTCGCCTCCACATTGCCCTGTCCCGGCTCCGCCTGCGCGCCCTCGTCAGCCGTTTGTGCAAATGTAGATGCGGCGGAAAAGGTCAGCAGGAGTAAAAAAAGCACGAGCCCGGAAGTCGCTGTTCGTTTGATATGTAGTCTCATCATTCTTTTTGAGCCTGCCATCTCTAGTTGGCGTCATTCACCAGGTCTGTAAGACTGGGTAATTTCTCTTCATCGACCGATGCAGTAAACGGCAGGTAGTCGGTTGAGACGAGCTCTGTTGACGGCCGGACGCGGTTACGCCGCGCTGGCTGCTGCTTACCTTTAGTTGCCACTCGCGTTGTGCCAGGCCTGTCCAGGTTGACCTGAGGACGCGCGTTCGGCTGCTCGCTATCAGCCACGCGCTCGGGCGAGACGGCCGCCTCAACTTCCACCTGTGACTCTTTCTCTCTCTTTAGAGCTTGCGCAATCCTCTCTTCAACTTCCTGCTCCGAGTAACCTGATTTGACCTGCTTTTCGACAACCTCGGTTTGGGGTCGCTGTAAGAAATGGACGACGGCGATGGCCATTAGGGCACAGAACGCAACGACGGCCGCTGCCGTTGCCGCGCGCATCCAAAGGGGCGCGAGCGCGAAGAATTGACGCAGCGCTGCCAGCGCCGAGCGTCCGGGATTAGGATTGGTAGTAGGAGACACGCGCGCGCCATTGGCTTCAAGAGAAGGGGAAGCGAATGAGCCTAGAGACAGATTCCGCCATTCAGTGATGGCTTCACGCACGCCGCCGAAGGCCGCCAACTCCTCGCTGCATGAAGCGCACTGCCGCATGTGGCTCTCGAAATCGTTGCGCTCCGTGGCGGTCGCCTCATGATAGAGGTAAGCGACCAGGTCTTCTGCGCGGGCGCATTCCTTTGCACCGGCTGATTCTTTCATCGTCTTATCCCACGTCTCTTTCATTTCAGGCTACCTCTGATGCCATGTTCTGGAGTCGCATCTGGAGCTGCCGCAGCGCTGTGTAGAGCCGGCTCTTGACCGTGCTCAGGGGCAGATCGAGCGCCTCGGCTATCTCCTGGAACGTCAATTCCTCGAACTCTTTCATCACGACCACCTGTCGCAATTCCGCCGGAAGGGCGCTGACGGCGCGGCGCACGACCTCCGTCCTTTCCCGGCTCTCGGCGGCCCGAGCCGGGGACAGGTGCGCCGGGGCGGAATAAGAAGCGCCGTCGGCTTCCGTCTCGTCTTCAAGCGCGGACTCGTTGCGAACCTTCGCGCGCCGCTGCCGCGTGATGCACTGGTTGACGGCGATGCGGTGCAGCCAGGAAGAGACCTTGGCCTCGCCGCGAAAGCCGCGCAGGTTGCGAAAAGCCGAAAGAAAGGTCTCCTGTGTGACGTCGCGGGCCTCCTCCTCGCGCCCGAGCATTCCGTAGGCGAGCGCGAAGATGCGGCGCTCCCAGCGGCGCACGATCTCGCCGAAAGCTTCGCCGTCGCCCGACAGTGCGCGCTCAACGATCTGCTCGTCGGATGTCACCGTCTCCATTCCTCACCCGCGCCGTTCGCTCCGGCCCGTCTAGCGAGACCGCCGCCCCCTTACCCTCCGGGTCGCACTGCCACTGCCCAATGCGCTCATGGGTTTAGACGCACGCCCGGCTGTTTCAGTCTGCAAAAGTATCGCATAACTTATCACGGGCGGGCATCCCCGGAGAAATTACCCGTACCCTCTCCAGCCTGAACCCGCCGTCAACCCCAAATATGCCTCTGTAATTTCACTAAAACAGGCCGTTTGTCGCCCGTGACCGGCTTTAGGCCCCTTAAATTCAGCGAATTAAAGGATGTAAAACTTTATTGACAGGTTTGTTGTTGATGCGTACTATAATGGCAGGGAGCCCGCTTCTGGCTTCCGCGTGTCTGGCATTTCACGTCTCGACCCGCCCTGACGTAGTTCATGCTCAAAAGAGCCATTTCGGCTGCGCTTTCTGACCTCTGATGTTCGACCGTATCGGGCGCATACGCCTTCTCTACATTGTTCTCGGAATGCTGCTGGTGGTGGGCGTCGTCCCGCTGTCGCTGGCCGGGTGGATGCTGTCTGACCGCAGCGCGGTCGAGCTGGGGTCCGTCGAGCGGCGTTACCAGGCTCAACTCGTGCAGGACAAGGCTCGGCAGATAGAGCTCTACGGGCAGCGTTACCGCGACATGGTGACTGGACTGGCACAGGCTTTCGAGCTCGCTGGCGGTGTCAAAGTCCTTAACGAGGGGGGCTCGGACGCACGCCTGCGCAAAGTCTTGCAGAGCGACCCGAACGTGATTGCGCTCATCATCAAGCCCGTTCAGGGAGCCCCGCACGGGGATTTCCAGCAGAACATCATCAGGCCAGAAGAAGTGGACGAGCGCGTCGGTGAAGTGCTGGCTTTGATGAACGGGGCTGGCCTGGTCTTGAGCCGCCCGAAGATCATACGCTCCGGCCAGGAGATGGCTTTGACCATCGCCGCGCCCGTGATGGGCGGACCCGATGGCAATCAGGTGGAGGCGGCCGTCGTGGCCATCGTCTCCTTCAGGGAAGTCTTCAAGGCCGTCCAGCAACAGTCCACCATGAGCGAGCGGGATTTGCTTGAACGTGGTCTGCCGGTCGTCTTCGTCGTGGACAAGGACGGGCGGGCTGTGGCTCACCCTGACGAGCGCATCGCGTTCTCCGAAAAGCTCATGACTGACCTGAAAGTCGTCCAGGACTGGCAGGAGACCGGAACACAGGTGCAAACGGCCCTCGCTCCTTTCACGGCCGAGCGAGACGGCCGAAAGATAGAGATGATCGGTTCCTACGCGACCGCCGAGATGGACGGTAACGCCCGCCTGGGCGTCATAGCCATTCAGGACGAGCACGCGGCGCTCGTTTCGGTCGCGGACATGCGCCGCCAGACTTTCGTCATCAGTCTCGCCGCGGCCACTTTCGCCCTCCTCATAGGTTTCTTCTTCGCCAAGAAGCTGACCCAGCCGGTTCAGGAGTTGGCGGCGGGCGCGCACCGTATCGCCGGCGGAGACTTCTCGCGCCGCATACGCGTGCGGAGTCGAACGGAGCTTGGCGAGCTGGGCGATTCATTCAACCTGATGACCGATCAGGTCGAACGCTTCATCGGCGACCTTCAGCGGGCGGCAGATGAAAACCGCGAACTCTTTCTCGGCACGGTCAAGGCGCTGGCCGCGGCGATTGACGGCAAAGACCCGTACACGCGCGGTCATTCGGAGCGCGTCGCGCGCTTCTCGGTCGCCATCGCGCAGGGACTGGATTTGCCGGACGACGAGATTGAAAAAATCAGAATCAGCGCGCTGCTGCACGATGTCGGCAAGATAGGCATTGACGACAACATCCTGAAGAAGCCCTCTGCCTTGACCGACGAAGAGTTCGAGATTATGAAGAAGCACCCGCAGAAGGGCTTCAAGATCATGTCTCAGATTCCGGCCATGCGCGAATTCCTCCCAGGCATGTACATGCACCACGAGATGATTGACGGCAACGGCTATCCGCAGGGCCTGAAGGGCGACGAGATTCCCATGCAGGCGCGCATCGTCTCGGTCGCAGACACCTTCGACGCGATGACGACCGACCGGCCGTACCAACGCGCAATGAAGTTTGAAGACGCGCTGGCGCGCATTAAGAATTTCGTCGGCACCCGCTACGACGCCCAGGTAGTCGGGTCCCTGATTGCCGCGTGCGAATCCGGGCAGGTCCGCCCTGGCTCAGTCCGCCTGAAACGTCCTCCGAAAGAAACGAAGACGGTTCCCCCGCCAACAGAGCAACCCCTGACGCCTCAAATCCCAGCCCAGGTTGCGTAACTTTGAAGGAGATAATCCCCCATGAACAACAGCCTCAGGTGCAGTAATTGCGCACTACTCAATTTCGCGACGGCGACAGTTTGTAAACGTTGCGGATTACAGCTTAACTCCGCGGACGAAAACGCCGGATGGGATGCACCCGCCGACGTTCCTCCTGCGAACCCCGGACAGCCGACAGAGGGCGCATCCTTCTTCTGGGATCAGCCGTCCTATCAGCCGTCCTCTCAACAGTCCTTCAGGCCGAATTATGCGCCGCCGCCTGTCGTCAGGAGTTCCGGCGGGTCAGGGATTATCAGAATCCTGATCGTCCTCGCCGTCATCGGCGCAATCTCGGCGCTCGCCATCCCCAAGCTTTTGAAGAAGAAGGGGCTGGATTTGAACGCCGTCTCCTGGAACGA
>DATEMM010000569.1:0-2050 GCA_035275605.1 Pyrinomonadaceae bacterium | reverse complement strand
GACATGAACCGCGGGAAGTCTGCGAGAGCCCCGAAGGGGCGTCATATGAAAGCCTGGGGCATCGCCCCAGGAACCTGACACAACATTCAACGTCAAGCCCTGAAAGGGCGGAATATTTATTGCGCCCTTTCAGGGCTGATTCATTAGGCGGCGTGTGACCAGGGGCGATGCCCCAGGCTATCTTATTATCGTCCCTTCGGGGCTCTCGGAGACTCCCCGCAGATCATGTTCTGTAATTCAATTTTGGACACTACCGGCCGTTCGTCTATTCACCATTTACCGTTTACCATTTACCATTCACTATGTTCGACGAAGCCCTCCAGTATCTCTTGAGTCTCGGGCACGAGACTCTGGCCATCAAGCTCGGCCTGACGAACACCGAGCGGCTGTTGGAGGCTCTGGGTAATCCGCAAAACTCTTTCCCGTCCGTCCAGATCGCTGGCACAAACGGCAAGGGCTCGACGGCCGTCATGCTCGAAGCGATGGCGCGCGCGGCCGGAATCAGGGCCGGCCTCTACACTTCCCCGCATCTGGTACAAATCACCGAGCGCATCCGAATCGACGACCTGGAGATTGACCGCGAAGATTTCGCGCGCCTGGCGTGGCGTGTGCGCGAAACATCCGAGAGGCTCGTCTCCAGAGGCGTGCTGCAAACGCTCCCGACTTTCTTTGAGCACCTGACCGCCATCGCCCTTGTGGCGTTTCAGGAAGCGGGCGTTCAGCTCGCAATTCTTGAGACGGGACTCGGCGGGCGGCTCGACGCCACTACGACCGCCGGGGCCGGAGTAATCGCCATCACTCCCGTCGCTTTAGACCACCAGGAATACCTGGGCGAGACGCTCGGCGAAATCGCCTTTGAGAAGGCCGCGATTATTCGCCAGGGCGTGGAGGCGGTCATCGCGCCGCAGGAACGCGAGGCCCTGGACGTGATAATGGAGAGGTGCGCCGCCTGCGGCGTGACGCCGCGCCACAATGCTCGCCTGTCGGAAGTTTCCGGGGCGGAAGAGACGGGCCGCCTGCGCGTTACTTTAGAGACGAGCGAGGACCGCTACGAGAACGTGCTCCTGGGGCTGCGCGGTCGTCACCAGATTATTAATGCTCAGGTCGCCGTCACTCTGGCCGAAACCCTGCGCGCTCGCGGCCACGCGATTTCCCGCGCGGACGTCATTAAAGGACTGGAGTCGGCCCGCCACCCCGGACGGCTAGAATTGCGCCTGGTAGGCGAAATCGAGATTCTCTTCGACGGCGCGCACAACCCCGCGGGCGCGCGTGCGCTCCGTGACTTTCTGGGCGAGTTTGTCCGTCAACCCGTCACGCTCATCTTCGGCGCGATGCGCGACAAAGATTTAACCGAGATTGCGGCCACGCTCTTCCCCGCCGCCTCACACCTCGTTCTCACTCAAGCCGCGAACCCGCGCGCGGCGACGGTCGAAACGCTGGCGGGCCTAGCAGCGTCATATTTTGACGAAAGCAGATTGACGCTCGCCCCTTCGCCCGCGCATGCTCTGGATGCGGCTTTGCGCCTGACGCCGCCCGGCGGCCTCATCTGCGTCACGGGCTCGCTCTATCTGGTTGGCGATATTTTGAGAGCTATAGACTCGCGCTCTCAGGCGGGCAGGTGAAAACCTCCTTGACTTTTATCCTTCACCTTCTTACTTTTGCCTTCACACATGGCAACACCTGAAACGGAAGCTCCGGAAATTCTCGGCACGGAAGAGCTCTATCACGGGCGCGTGATAGACGTGGCGCTCTACACCGTGCGCGAGGGCGAGGTCACTTATAAGCGCGAGGTCGTTCATCACCCTGGCGGCGCGGGCGTGGTGGCGGTCTTTGACGACGGCACGATTCCGCTGGTGCGGCAGTATCGCCAGCCGCCCGTTCGCTACCTGCTGGAGCTTCCAGCAGGCCGACTCGACGCGCCCGAAAGGCCAGAGGACTGCGCGGCGCGCGAGCTTGAAGAAGAGATAGGCGTCCGGGCCGGGCGGCTTGAGAAGCTGGCGGAGTTTTTCACCACGCCCGGCTTCTGCGAAGAGAAGCTGTGGGTTTATCT
>DATEMM010000568.1:0-2084 GCA_035275605.1 Pyrinomonadaceae bacterium | reverse complement strand
CGGGTAAGGGCTACTGTTTGGCGGAGATTATTGTGCGCGGGCGCGAGGGGCACAGCGCGTACCCTGCGCTCGGGGCCTCTGCTATCTTCCGCGCGGCGCGCCTCATCGCCAGTATTGAGCGGATAGCCGAAGACCTCAAGCGTGAGACCCTCGCGGAGTTCGACCCGCCCTACACCACTCTGAACGTCGGCCTCATACAGGGCGGGACGGCGAAGAACATCATCTCTGGGGAGTGCAGGTTCACGCTCGAATGGCGGCCGCTGCCCGGACAAAGGGCCGAGCACCTGCTTGACCTAGTTCGCGCCGCCATCGACGACGAAAGGTCGGATGATGCTGACTTTCAGTGCGAGCTGAAAGTCATACGGCTCGACGAGGGGATGGAGACGCGGGCCGATTCGGCGCTCGTCCGCCTGCTCGAAGAGGCGACCGCGCGCGAGGCCGGAACGATCTCGTTTGGAACGGAAGCCCCGCAGATGGCCGAACTAGGGGCCGAGGCCGTCGTCTTCGGCCCTGGCAACATACGCGTCGCGCACCGCACGGGTGAGTTTGTGCCAGTCGAGGAATTGCGCGCGTGCGTGAAGATTCTGTCGCGCGCCGTCGAGCATTTTTGTGTCTGAAGGCAAAGGCGTGAGAGACTTAAATCTCTCTGAAAGGGGCGTTCGGAGACAACCTCCCGCCGTCCGGGCGGCATCCGTGATTCTCACGCCCATAGTTTTGCTCTGAAAGTGAATTGAGATGATTCTTCGTAATTCCCTGTTTCGCCCCTGCGCCATGCTTCTGGCGGCATTCCTGCTCGCGGGCTCTCTCTTCGTCGCTCGCGCTCAGACCGCGGGCGGGCCTCTGACCAGCCAGGAGCTGGTGCGCCTCGTCTACCAGTTGCCTTCGCACCCTGAGAAGCGAGACGAAATCATTGAAGAGATTCGCAAGCGCGGCATCAACTTTCCACTGACCGACGGGCTGCGCTCGGTCGTCGCTTCCAAGAGCGGCAACGACGCACTGCTGCGCCGGACTCTGGAAGAGGCCGAGCGCCGCCGCCTCAACCCGACCGTCACCGTCATGCCTTCGGAGGCGGAAGCCGAAGACATTCTGGCCAGGGCACGCGTCGCCACCCTCGCCGCTGTCAAAGACATGCCGGACTTCGTCGTCCGCCAGCTCATCACGCGCTACCAGGCGCGCGGCACGACGCAGAACTGGACGACGCTCGACCGCCTGACCGTCGCCGTCAGCTACCGCGAGAGCATCGGGGGCGAGCAGTACAAGTTGCTCGCCGTCAACGGGCTGCCCGAGGCCGCAGACGAATCCGGAAGTTACAGGCAGGCGGGCGGCTCCACGACCACGGGTGAGTTCGCCTCGCTGATGCGCAAACTCTTCGAGGAGGAGAGCCAGACCGTTTTCAAGGCGGCGGGCGCAGACACCCTGCGCGGGCGTCGCGCCATCATCTACAACTTTGAGATCAAGAAGGGGCTCGCCGACCAGACCATCACCTACGGGGACGTGAGCCGCGTGAAGACAGGCTTGCGCGGGATGGTCTGGATTGACCGGGAGAACTTTCGCGTGCTGCGCACCGAGATGACTTTCACGGAGATCGATCCTGATTTTCCGGTCAAGAAATTAGAGAAGAAGATTGATTACGACTGGGTCACGATTGCCGACAAAAGATACTTGCTGCCAATCGAGGCCGAGGCGATCTTCACGGCGGAAGTCCCAGTCACCTACTTTGACCCGCGCCGCGAGATGCGCGTCACAGAGTTGCAGACCTTCCAGAACCGCAACCTGATACGCTTTCGCAGCTACCAGAAGTTTGGCACAGAGGTCAAGATCATCGAAGACATAGACGAGTTCGAGGACGAGAAGGAGCCTAGCAAGAAACCTTAAACCCGACTTTTTTCAGTCGCCAAACGGCCCCGCACGGAGATTGACCGTGCGGGGCCGATTAATTTTCCTTCCGGGCGTTCCCACGCGGCGCGCAGTGAGTTACAATCCGCGGCGTTCAATCATCCCTTGCGCTCCTAGTCCCACACCCCGCATAGAAAGGGAATTTGATGATTAACACTGACGCGCTTAATAACGTGATCGCCGTGGTC
>DATEMM010000567.1:0-6098 GCA_035275605.1 Pyrinomonadaceae bacterium | reverse complement strand
GCATAGGCTGTAAAGACGTGGGCTCGCCGACGATGCTGTAGCGCGCACTCAAGGCGCGCTCGTCCGCCAGGCGTTTCGCGCCCAGACACCCGACCTCTTCGTCTGCTGTGAAGACGAGCGCAAGCTGCCGGCGAAGATTTTTCAACCCGACGTTTTCGACCGCCGTCAGGGCCGCCGCGATGAACCCCTTGGTGTCGCACGCGCCGCGCCCGTAGAGTTTGCCCTCGCGCTCCGTCAATCGTCTGGCCTCTGTCCACGCCGGGTCGAACGGCACCGTATCCGTGTGTCCGACTAGCGCCAACTCGACCTTTATCTCCGGCGCTTCGTCCGCCAAGTCCCCCGACACGGCAATCATGTTCACCTTCTCAACGCCGCGTTCGTCACTGTAGGGCAGAAGTTTGACGCGCATTCCAAGTGCGCGTGTGCGCGAGGCCAGGTAAGAAATAATCTCCGCATTCGGGCGCGCGGAGACAGAATCAATTCCCACCAGTTGGGCCAAAGTTTCTTCGACTGTCATCTAGTTTCCTTTAACTCCAGAGTTTCCGCTGGAGCGCCGCGAACCGCTCGACGGTTTCGCCTTCCCCAGCGTGACGCCCCTCGCTGACGATCTGTTTTCCTCCGACGAAGACGTCGCGGATGGCCGTGCGACTCAGATTGAAGACTACGGCAGAGAGCAGGTCGTCAGAAGACGCTCCGGCAATCGAAGGGTCGTTTAAGTCCACTGTAAAAAAGTCTGCCGGGCTTCCCGTTTGAAGCTCTCCGCCGGGGGAGTTGATGGAGCGCGCGCCGCTTGAGGTGGCCGAGGCGAAGAGCCGCCGGGCCAGCGCCGACGTTGAAGCGTCGTCTTCGGGCGCGAGCACCGCGCGTTCGAGCTTTTGCAAGCGCAGGTGATATTCCAGCTCGCGCGCGTCTTCCAGCAGATCAATCTGCGCGTGGCTGTCTGTCCCGAGCGAGATTGGCACATTCTCCGCAAAGAGCATTTCCGCGGGAACAATCCCGTCGCCGAGGTTCCGCTCGGTCGTCGGGCAGGCGCAAACATTCGCGCCCGCACGCGCCAGAGCCCGCGTCTCCTCCTGGGTGATGTGTATGGCGTGAACGCCCGTGAAGTTCTGATTCAAAAGGCCGATGTCGTCTAAAAACTCGACGGGGGTGCGCCCGTGTTCTTCAAGACAGGCGCGCACCTCCGCCGGCTGCTCGGCGACGTGCATGTGAAGGGGGACGCCGCCCTTGCCTTCTGTGAAGCGCGCGACTTCCAGCAGGTATTCGCGCGGCACGGCACGCACGCTGTGCGGCGCGAGGCCGGCCCAGGCGCTTGGGACCGCGCTCGACCCGGCGGCCAAATCCTTACGTAGGTCTTCGACGTTGCGCAGGTAAGCGTCAACCTCCGGCTCTATGAAGCGCTTCTGGCGTTCGTTCGGCGGCGTGTTGTAGCCGGAGCGCGCGTAGGCCACGCGCAGCAGGCAGATTCTGAGGCCTGTGTCGCGCGCCGCCCTGATGACCTCTTTCGACAGCAGGTTCGGGTCATCATACGCGCTCCCGTCCGGCGCGCGGTGCAGGTAGTGAAACTCCCCCACGCTGGTGATGCCCGCGAGCGCCATCTCCAGGAAGGCCATCCGCGAGGCGTCGTAAATCTCTTCGGGCGCGAGGCGCGTGGCCGCGCTGTACATCAATTCGCGCCAGGTCCAGAAAGAATCTTTGCCGGTTGTTCGCCGCTCGGTCCGGCCGCGAATCACGCGCTGGAAGGCGTGCGAGTGCGCGTTGACGAGCCCTGGCAGCGCCGCCTTGTTCTTCAGCCGCACGACGCGCGCCGCGCTTGTCTCCCCCTCCGGCGCGAGACCAATAATGCGCCCGCCCTCGCCGCAAATCAGGGCCGTTCCGCTCTCAAAGCGCCCATTCGTGTAGACGAAATCGGGCAGCCAAGCGACCTGCGCTGCTGCGTCGTCGAAAGAATCCGGCATGATGAGGAATATAACACGTGGGCCAAGGGCTCGGCCCGCGCCGTCTAGAGCGCGCGGGCAGCATTGTCCGGTAACGCGGCATCTAATCGCCCGTCATTATGAATCCCGAAAAAATCAAGCTATACGCTCGCTTTGCGCGCCAGCACGCGCGCCGCTTTCTTTCGCAACGTTTGGCTGAGGCCGGTCGGCCCATCCCTGCTGCCCCGCACCGTCCTGTGCCAAATCGTTGGGACGATGATTCTCTGACCGTAGCGTGGCTGGGCCATGCCACTGTCCTGATTAACTTCTACGGCACGTGGCTGTTGACGGACCCGGCCCTGCGCTCGCACGTCGGCGTCAACGTCGCTGGGATGACGTTTGGCCCAAGGCGTCTGGTCGAGCCGGCGCTTTCCGTCGCGGAGCTTCCGCCGCTGGATGCCGTCCTGGTCTCGCACGCGCACATGGATCATTGCGACCTGGGCACGCTGCGTCGCCTGCCGCGCAAGACAGCAATCGTCGTCCAGCGCGGCAACCTGGACCTGGTGCGCCGCTTTCGCAGGGCGCATGAACTTGGCTGGGGAGAAAGCGTCGAGATAGATGGTGCGCGCATAGAGTCCCTGAGAGTGAACCACTGGGGCGCGCGAAAATTAACGGACAGGCACCGCGGTTACGGCGGCTTCATGGTCACTAAAAGAGGGCGCTCACTGGTCTTCGGCGGTGACACGGCCTACACGAACGCCTTTGCGGCCTTGCGCGACCGCGCCGAGATCGATCTGGCCATCCTGCCCATCGGCGCTTATGACCCGTACATACACGCGCACGCGAGCCCAGAGCAATCCTGGGCCATGCGGCGCGAGATGAATGCGACCTACATCCTTCCCATGCACCATTCGACTTTTCAGTTGAGCCGCGAGCCCCTGGGAGAGCCTATCTCAAGGTTGCTCAAGGCGGCCGGAGACGAGCGCTGGCGCGTCGCCCTGACCGAGCCGGGCCAGACCTGGACACTGCCGGAGGAGCGGGAGCAGAAGAGAGTGGCCTGAAAATTTCCAGCCAGCAAAAGAGCCCTTTAAAGCCGCACCTCGCCTACACCGTGCAAGGCAGGTGAGGTTATTTCCCCTTGTTCCTGGCCGCCTCCTCTCCCATCTTCTTCCTCAAACTCGGCGGCCTCATGTCCGTCCAGACCTGCTCGATGTAGGCCAGGCATTCCGCCTTGGTTCCGGTCTTGCCGGCATCGCTCCACCCCAGCGCGTTCTCGCGGTCGGCGGGCCAGATGGAGTACTGGCCTTCATGATTGACTACGACCTTGTAGATCGTTTTGTCTTCATCATCATCTCTTCTTCTACTCATGCTGCCTCCTGACGAGTTTCGGGTTTGGCGATTGAGAAAAGCGCCTCCGGCCAGCCATTTAGTTCTGTTAATCCCAGGCGAAAGCGATTATAGTATGCCGCCGTTTGAAAGCCGATGGTTGCGCGCTGTGCCCGGCTTTGAGGATGGTCTTCCGCTCTTAAACTTAGCGCGCTCCTTACTAAGGCGACCATTGCAGAAGGGAATCATACCCCCAATGTTGACTTTTCTGCACTCGTTTTTCTTCCGCAGGGCTGCGGTCTTAAAGGCCGGCGTGCCCCCAAAGGCGCGGCAATTCCTGGCACAGCGCCGAACTCTCTACGGCGCGCTTCTTCTCTTCGCTCTCGCCTCCGCAGCGGCCATCAGCGAGCGTAGGGCGAGCGCACGGAGCGGCCCGCCGCCAGGGGCGGACGATTCCCCCTCGGCCGGTGCGAAGAGAAAGCGCATTACGGCGCTCAGGCGCGTCGAGTCGCCTGACGGCTCGCGCATTACGTTCACGTCCGACGCCCCGCTCGACGATTACAAGTTTTACGTGGAGGGCGAGCGCCTCTTTGTCCTGATTCCGCGGTGCGCTTTGATAACGGCGCGCGGCGACGCGAGCGGGCGCGGCTTTACGGACCTGCGCGTCGAGCAGCGCGACGACGAGGTCCTCCTCTCCTTTCGCTTGCAGCAGGGCTCCACGGTCGCCGTCAGCCAGAGCTTCAACCGTCTGGCCGTCGTCTTCATGACTAACGAGCGTGCGAATTAGTCCAAGAGATTCCCTGGACGCTACATGCTGGAGAGTCTGTTCCCTAACATCAAGCCCGTCGTCGGCATGATTCACGTCGGCGCTTTGCCCGGCGCTCCTGCCAACCGTCTGGGCGTCGGCGAGTTGACGGAGCGTGCCGTCGAAGAGGCGCGCCTCTACGTCGCGGGCGGCGTGGACGGCATCATGATCGAGAACATGCACGACGCGCCCTACTGTCGCGGCACGGTCGGGCCGGAGGTCGTGGCTGCAATGGCCGTCGTCGCTCGCGCGGTCAAGGTTGAGAGCAAGCTGCCGACGGGCGTGCAGGTTCTGGCCGCAGCGAACCTGGAAGCGTTGGCCGTGGCGCACGCCGCCGAACTCGATTTCGTGCGCGCGGAAGGCTACGCCTTCGCACACGTCGCCGACGAAGGTCTTATCGAAGCGTGTGCGGCGGAGCTTCTGCGCTACCGCAGGATGATCGGCGCGGAGCGCGTGCAGGTCTGGGCCGACGTCAAGAAGAAGCACTCCGCGCACGCCATCACGGCGGACGTTTCCCTGGGGGAGATGGCCGCGGCCGTAGAGTTCATGCGGGGCGACGCCGTCATAGTGACGGGCAGCGTGACGGGCGAGCCGCCGCGCGCGGAAGATTTGCGGCAAGCGAAAGCGCACACACAATTGCCCGTGCTGCTCGGCTCCGGCGCGAGCGCGACGAACATGGAAGAGTTCTACGCGGAAGCCGACGGCTTCATCGTCGGCACTTCATTTAAGGCTGAAGGGGATTGGACAAAGACTGTCGAGCTCTCGCGCGTCGAGAGTTTTATGGAGAAGGTGCGCGAGCTGCGCTCTCTCTCTACCAGCGATGATAGGCGGGATGTCCGGGCTTGACGGCGACGAACGTGCCGCGACAGGTCGCGCAGACCTTGTCGTGAGCGATCAGCTCGGCTTCGACCACGGCGCGGTCGTCTGTCGATTCGACGACGCGCGCGACGAGTAGGACTGGCGCGTCGGTTGGAGTCGGACGCTTGAGCTTGATGGAATAATCGGCCGTCACTGTGCAGGGCGCGTGGTCTAGCCCGCCCCGCTGCATCAGATGCCAGACGGCGGTCCAGTTGCAGTGACAGTCCAGCAAAGTCCCTATGATGCCGCCGTTGAGCATTCCTGGGAAAGCCTCGTGATAAACCTCGGGCTGCCATTCGCATACGACCTCTTCGCCGCGCGGGAAGCTGCGAATGCGCAAGCCCTTCTCGTTCACGGGGCCACACCCGAAGCAGGCGTTGTTTGGCGCGAATCTTTCCTGAAGACTTTGCTCACTCATAAAGGTTGCGGGAAGAAGTTAAAGTCTCCCTGACTAATTGATAATCACTTCAATCGGCTGCGGCAAGCCCTCTATCGTCAGCACCAGCCCGCGCTGGTCGCCGATGGGCTCCTTCTTCGGCGTCTGAAAAAAGAGCAGGCCGCGGCGCTGCTTGCTCGTTTCGAGCGGCGTCTTTAAATCAAAGGCGTGCTCGGCGACGGCCGCTTCAAATTTCTTACGCGAGTTCGGATTGTAAAGATAGACCTGGTTGTCCGTGAGGACGCGCGAGACTGCCTGCTTGGGCGAGCGCAGTTTCCACTCGTGCCCGTCACTGTCGCGAAGATGAAAGCAGACGCGCTTGAAAGAGAGCGCCGCGCCGCTCTCGTTCCCGATCTCCAGGCGCAAGGGCAAGAGCCCGCCGAGCGGCAAATTCGCCTCAAACAAATCCTGGCTCTCTTCGTCGGCCAGAAGCGGCGCGGCGCGGACAATCAGGCCGCCAGCGCCCGCCTCACGTCCGCCAGTGACTGGCGCGTCAACTTTAGGCTTAACCTTGTAGAGCGAGCCGCCACACGCCGCCGCCAGCAGCATCAGGCCAAGCGCCACAGAGAGCGCCACGCGTCTATCTTTTACTACTCCGGGCATCCTAGCGCCGACTCTCTCACGCACTTCTGTAGTTGTCAACAGAGCGTAGCTGTCCTGAATTGATTATTAATGAGGTAGTCTCAGGGAAGTCGGCCAAAAGCCCCGAAGGGGCGTCATACGATAGCCTGGGGCAACGCCCCAGGTCACAGACGGC
>DATEMM010000566.1:0-9146 GCA_035275605.1 Pyrinomonadaceae bacterium | reverse complement strand
AAGTCTATAAATTGTTGACATCTACACCATTGTTTGCGTATAAGCAGTGGTCTAAGAGTTAACAGCTTGAAACCAGAACAGTCGGGAGGCGCTCTCTTGGGTTGTATCTGAAGCGCCAGTGAGCACTTTATTGATGCTCCTCTCGCTGCTCCGCTCCATCTACAAGTCGTTCGAATCAGGAGGGCGGTAGCAGTTCTTTAACTTTGACGTTGCACGCTTGTAGTTGGAGCGTCCGCGCCACGCAAAGCACCGGTCGGAGTAAGGTCTCGATGTCCGAAAGAAACAACCAGCTTCCCACAGACATCCGCCCGAATCCCCTGGCCTTGCCAGACGCGGCCTCTCATTTCCGAAATTTTCTATACTCATTTCGCAGGAGGAATGCGATGAGACTCGCGAGAAGAGCGCTGTTTGCTGCGCTCACCATGTTGGTGTTGTGTGCCGCAGCATCGGCTCAAGCATTAAGGCCGGAGACGGATCCACGTAATCTGTCGCCTGCCGTTGGCACTGGCGGTCCCGTTGCGGGGCCAACCGGACTCTTCACCGTCTACGACGGGCAGACGATTCGTCGCGGAGAGTTCACTTTCAGCATTGCATACAGCAACTTTGACCGCGACCCCGGCAACGTTGACCTGACGGAAGTTCCCTTGAGCTTCAACGTCGGCCTCAGCGACCACCTGGAGTTGTTCTTCAACACCACGGCCTGGCGCGGCATCCATGTTAATAACCCACAGAATCTATCTAGCTTCTACCTGCCAAACTCGCAGTTGAAGTTCCCGTTCCTGGGCTCCGGCCCGGCCATCATTCTGGCCCCGTCAGGGCCGAATGTCGGGACCATTGCCGGGACGGCGCTCTTCCGCCCGAGATTCAACCAGCCGTTTGTGCAGTGGCCGTTCGTCGGCGGCTCGGCCGGTAACTTCGGCATCAATGCGGGCATCCCGCAGGGCAATACCGGCTTCCCTGGCTTTAGCGCCACTTTGGGGCCGCCCGTCGGCACAGCCAACAGCGGCAACTTCGGTCCGGCGGACAACTTCCCCGGCATCGGCTCGGTCGTCGGCGGCATTCTGCCGGGCATCGTCCTGGCGACCACGACGCTCCCGCCGACGCTCCTTAACGGTGCCATCACCGTGCCGGCGACGTTCACCATCGCGCCGAGCTACCTGCCAGACGCGCCCTTTATCAACCGGCTCTACGGCGAATCGTCGTTCACGAGCTTCGTGGTCGGCGCGAAGTGGCGTTGGACCGGCCCGCGCAATCCGCTCGGCGTCGGTATCATCCCCTTCTATCGCTACTATCCTGATAAGGCGGATGATTTCTCCGGCTTCAACCAGTTGCAGAGAGGCGCTAGCCCCGGCGGCGACATCGGTGACTTCGGTCTGATCTTCTTCCTGGATGCTCGCCTGAGCCGTTCGGTCAACGTCTCTGTCAACGGCGGATACATCCTGAACTCCAACCCGAAGGGCACGTTCCCGTCGGGCGAGTTCACGCTGTTAGACAGGCCGGATGAATTCCTCTCTGGCATCGCGTTTGACTTCCCCGTGAACAAGTACTTCCAGCCCGTGCTGGAACTGCGCACGACGCAGTACGTGGGCGGCCGCACGCCGAACGCGTTCGAGAACAGCCCGGTTGATGCGCTGGCCGGCGTCAAGATTTATCCGCGCCGCTGGATGGGATTTGGTTTCGCCTATCGCTATCACATCAATCAGCAAGACCGCTCGATGTTCGAGGGCACGGACTTCAACACCCAGGTCAATCAGATCACCAACGTGAATCCGATCGGACCGCAGCCCATCACGGTCGTTCCCGCCACTACGGTCGGGGCGACGGTCGGTGGGTTCCCGCGCGGCTTCATCGAGAGTGACGACGCCAACGGCTTCATCGGCCAGTTCTGGATTGGGCGCCGCAACGCGCGCACGCCGGAGTTCCTGCCGAACCAGCCGCCGACCGTCACCCTCTCGGCCTCGTCAGGAACGATTGTTCGTCCCTGCCCGCCGGGAACCAGGTCACGTTCGGGAGGCTGTCCGGGCGACTATAGCTCGACGGTTCAACTCTCGGCCAACGCGACCGACCCCGACGGCGATACGCTGCTCTACACGTATACGACCACGGGTGGCCGCGTCACCGGCGACGGCGCAAACGTGAGCTGGGATTTGACCGGCGTTCAGCCTGGCACCTACACGGCGACCGTCGAAGTTGATGACGGCTGCGGTTGTATGGCCTACTCTTCGACGACAGTCACAGTCTCCGAGTGCAGCGACTGCATCCCGCCGTGTCCTGAGATTTCGGTCTCTTGCCCGTCGGATGTCCAGGCCGGCACACCGGCAACGGTGAGCGTCAACCTCAGTGGTGGCGACCCGAATGCCTCTGTGACCTACAATTGGTCAGTCTCCGCCGGAACAATCAGCAGTGGTCAGGGCACGCCTTCGATCACGATTGACACGACCGGACTCGGCAACCAGACGGTGACGGCGACTGTCGAAATCGGTGGGCTGCCGCCAGAGTGCGATAGGACTAGGTCCTGCTCGTTCTCGGTGCTCCCAATCGTGACTCCGCCCGAGTGCCGTAAGTTTGACGAGTACGCAGACCTTCGCTTCAACGATGAGAAGGCTCGTCTCGACAACTTCGCCATCCAGTTGCAGCAAGAGCCTGGGTCACAGGGCTACTACGTGATCTTCGGCTCGTGCGAAGGTGAGGCAGACCAGCGCTCGGCGCGTGCTGTTGACTACCTGGTCAACAACCGCCAGATCGACCGGAGCCGCATTACTGTGGTGAACGGCGGCTGTCGCGAGCAGTTGACGGTTGAGCTGTGGATTTGCCCGACGGGTGCGGCAGCGCCTACGCCGAGCAACAGCGCGACCGTTGACCCGTGCCCACAGTGCAGGCGGCCCACTTACGGCAGGCGTCGCGCACGTCGCCGTGGTGGTCGTCGTGGCTACGAGGAGTAATTAAATAACGCTCGCGCCTCTCTGGCTAAACCCCTGAGGCGTGACCTTCAACCAGCGAGGCGGGCGGTGTTTCTCCCCATAAGAGAAGCATCGCCCGCTTCGTTTTTGGCGTAAAAACGGAGCGGGCGATGGGCAATACAACTGCGCTTTCGGCGTCCTGCATCCTACAGTCCGAGCACAGAGGGTGGCAGCAACCGCTCTTAATAATTTATAATCGCGAACCGTGACATGGTGTGTGTCGAGAAAATCTCGGCAAAACGATAACTTGAGGCAGAGATGAAACTGATGATGACCCGACTGATGAAACGTTCTCTTTTGTCCTTTACTCTCCTTGCTTTGATTGCGCCCGCGCTCGTCCGCAGCGCCAGCGTCCAGGCCATCGGCGATAGCAATGGTCAACCAGGGGCCGACCCGCAGTACGCTATGGACTGGCGCGTCACGGGACCGACGGGCGGCGACGTGCGCGCTCTCGTCGTTGACCCGAACGACCCTTCGCGCTTCTATTTCGGCACGCTCGATGGGCAGATTTACACTTCGACGGACGGCGGTGAGAACTGGAGACTGCTATATAATTTCAACCGCCCGAAGCTCTTCATGGATCACATCATCGTCGATCCGCGCGACTCGCGCGTCCTCTACGTCGCGACTCACCGGCACAAAGAGCCTGGCGGGTTCTTCAAGTCCACGGACGGCGGTCACTCGTGGCGCGAATCGCCGGAGCTACGCGAGGAGGCTTTGCACTCTCTGACCCAGTCGGCCAAGAATCCTGACCTGCTGGTGGCGGGAACCAACCGCGGACTCTACCGCTCGCTCGACGCGGGCGAGACCTGGACGCTGCTTCCCACGCAGTCTACGCCCGGCCTCATCAACATCGAATCGCTGGCGATTGACCCGCGCAACACAGACGTCATCTACGCCGGGACCTGGTACCTGCCTTACAAGTCTACGGACGGCGGGCGCTCCTGGGCCAATATCAAGAACGGCATCATTGACGATTCCGACATCTTCGCGATTGACATAGACCCGCGCGATGCAGACCACGTCATCGCCTCCGCTTGCAGCGGCATCTATGAGACGCACAATGCCGGTTCGAGCTGGCGCAAGATTCAGGGTATTCCTTCCCAGTCGCGCCGGACGCGCGCCATCCTCCAGCATCCCTCAGTCGCGGGCATGGTTTTCGCGGGGACGACCGAGGGCTTCTGGCGCTCCGCTAACGGAGGCCAGTCCTGGATGCTGACCACGTCCAAGCAGCTTGAGATTAACTCCATCGCCGTTCACCCGAGCAACCCGCAGACCATCCACATCGGGACGAACAACTACGGCGTCATGGTCTCGCGCGACGGCGGAAAGAATTTCGCGCCGACCAACGGCGGCTACAGCGGGCGCTTCGCCTATTCCATCGTCCCCGACCGCGAGAAGCCTGGGCGCGTCTACGCGACGACCATTAACACGACGACCGGCGGCGGCTTCTTCTTCATCAGCAACGACAACGGCGTGTCGTGGCAGCCCTCTATGCGCAACATGCCGAACATCCTGATTAGCTATTCGATTCTGCAAGACGAGCGCGACGGCAACATCATTTACCTGGGGACTAACCACGGCGTATACCGCTCGATTGACCGGGGCGCTTCGTGGTCCCCCATGGGCGCGCCGAAGTCCGAAGCGTCTCCGAAAAAGAAAGCTGCTCCACGCAGGGGCAAAGCCGCGGCGGCATCGTCGGCCAAACGTCCTCCTGACGATACGGTCAAGCGGGCTCAGGAGGCTCTCAACGCCGCTGGCTACGACGTGGGCACGCCCGACGGCGCGGCCGGGACGAGGACCGTCTCCGCGATTCGCGGGTTCCAGGCGGACAGGGGCATTCCCATCTCCGGCAAGCTGGACGACGACACTTTGACGGCGCTCGGTCTTGGCGGCGGGGTGCAGGCTTCGACTCCGGCCGGGAAGCTGCCTGCGGCGGCTGTCTTCCTGACGGAGGTCGTCAACGCGCTGACAACCACCTGGGACGAGAGCGGGCGACCGGGCATTCTGGCTGCCACCAACGCCGGGCTGTACCGCAGCTTCGACCCGCTTCAAGGCTGGGAGAGGCTGCCCTATGGTTCTGGGCTGGACTCGCGCACGACCTGCATCTCGACCACCATGCAGAACCAGCGCACCATCTGGGTCGGCACGGCCACGTCCGGGGTGCTGGTCTCGCGTGACAACGGGCAGACCTGGCGTCAGATCGCGGGCATCTCGCCGGCCGCGCCGATTAGCACTATCGAACAGGACAAGCAACGCTCGGCTTACATCTACGTCGGGACCAAGCAGACGTTCTACCTGTCGCACGACGGCGGTGAGCGCTGGATACGGCGCGGCGGGAATCTGCCCTTCGGCGAATACGCCAGCATTCTCATCAACCCGCAGAACGGCAACGAGATTTTCGTCGGCAACGCTTACCAGAATCAGGGCGGGGGCTCGACCACTCTCAACAGCGGCGGCGTCTACCGCTCGACCGATGCAGGCATGACCTGGATGCGGATTGACCCGAGCAACGTGCGGCTGCCGAGCCAGCGCATCTGGGCCCTGGCCTTCGATGCGACCAACTCGAACCGTCTCTTCGTCGGCTCGCATTCGGCCGGAATTTACGTGGCCGAGCGCGGCGGGACCGCCTTCAACGCGGCACAATAAGCAGTGGCCGGTGGTCAGTGGTCAGTGGTCAGTTTAAAGGCAAAAGCTTAACGCTTCTCCTTCACTGGCTTGTACTGACCACTGACCACCGGCCACTGACCACTGCTTGCGCCTTGACATGCCATCAGTGCGGCGTGTAAATTTCAGCCCTACCCGGTCAAGCGGCTGGTGATAATGTCGGAGCAGAAGGGTGACTACGGGCACGACGGAAATCGAAACGATAATTAACCTCCTTTTCCATATCTCAACGGCTCGCATCCCCCTCACCTCAATTAGTTAATCCGACCGAATCGCCGAAGTCTTTATAATGCAGGCCGCTTCAGCCCGCGCCCCTCGCCAGCGTTTGCGCGCTTTGAAGGTGGGCGATAGGGAATGAGCCGGGTATGGCGCGAAAGCTCTTCGACGCGCCGCAATTTCTAGGAGGAGTCCGACAAAGATCCGCATGTCAACTGAAGAACCCAAGCCGACTGACGGCGAGGTTAAAGACAATCAACCATCCACCGGCGAGGCCGTCAACCCTTCGCCGCAAACGACAAATCAACAGGGCACCGGCGTGCAGGCAGCACCTGCGCCAGCTTCGCCGCCCGCTCCCGCTTCGCCGCCCACTCCCGCCGCCGCGACTTCCGATGCGTCCGCAGACGACGACGAGGAAGAATCGCGCTCGGACTTCGGCGCACTGCTCGACCAGTTCGAGCAGGAGCAGGCCGGCTTCCAGGAAGGCGAGGTCGTGCGCGGCACGGTCGTCGGCATCACCGAGCGCGGCGTCGTGATTGATTTCGGCTACAAGTCCGAGGGCATCGTCAACCAGGCCGAGTTCATGGACGGCGGGCAGTTGACGGTCAAGCCCGGCGACGAAGTCGAAGTGCTCGTCAAGAGCATGGAGACGAGCGAGGGCTTTCCCGTCCTCTCGCGCGCGGATGCCGTGCGGATGAAGGCCTGGGACGAGCTTGAAAAAGCTTACAGTGCTGGCACACCCGTCAAGGGGCGCATCACCGAACGCATCAAGGGCGGCCTGCGCGTAGATATTGACGGTATCCCTGCCTTCCTGCCTGGGTCGCAGGTGGACACGCGGCCAGTGCGCAACCTGGACAGTCTTCGCAATCAGGAGATCGAAGCCAAGGTCATCAAGCTCAACCGCAAGCGCTCGAACGTCGTGCTTTCCCGCAAGGCTGTCATAGAGGAGCAGAACGCAGGCAAGAAGGGGCAGACGCTCGACCAGATTGAGGAAGACATCATCGTCGAGGGCCAGATCAAGAACCTGACTGACTACGGCGCGTTCGTTGACCTCGGCGGCATCGACGGCCTCCTGCACGTCACAGACATGAGCTGGGGGCGGCTGCAAAACCCATCGGAGCTTTTCAAGGTCGGCGACCCCGTGCAGGTCAAGGTCCTCAAATTCGACCGCGAGCGCGAGCGCGTCTCTCTGGGCTACAAGCAATTGTTGCCGGACCCCTGGAGCAGCATCGACGAGCGCTATCCTATCGGCAAGCGCCTTCAGGGCAAGGTCGCGTCGGTCGCGGACTACGGCGCGTTCATAGAGCTGGAGGCGGGCGTCGAAGGATTGGTTCACGTCTCGGAGATGAGCTGGTCGAAGCGTGTCAAACACCCGTCGAAGCTGGTCAACCCCGGCGACGACGTAGAGGTCGAGGTCTTGAGCGTTGACCCGAAGGCGCGTCGCATCAGTTTGGGGATGAAGCAGGCGCAGGCCAACCCCTGGCAGACTCTGAAGGAGCGCTACCAGATTGGCTCGCGCGTCACGGGCCGCGTGCGCAACCTGACGGACTTCGGCGCGTTCATCGAAGTCGAAGACGGCGTCGATGGACTCGTCCACGTCTCGGACATCTCCTGGGCCAAGCGGATCAAGCACCCTGGCGAAGTCCTGAAAAAGGGGCAGGAGATAGAGGCTGTCATCACGAGCATCGATGCGGAGAACCGCAGGCTCTCGCTCTCGATCAAGGACCTGGAGCCAAACGCCTGGGAGCGCTTCGTCACGGACCACAAGCCCGGCGACGTGGTGAAGGGCAAGATCGCGCGCTTCGCCAACTTCGGGGCGTTCGTCGAGCTGGGCGACAACCTCGAAGGGCTGTGCCATATCTCGGAGCTTTCGGACGAGCGCGTTGACAAGCCGGAAGACGTCGTGCAGCTTGGGCAAGAGATGGACTTCAAAATCCTGAGGATCGACCCAGAGAACAAGAAGATTGGTCTTTCAGCCCGCGCCGTCACTTCGGACGAGCACGTCGTCGATACCAAGACCTATTCGACGGAAGTCAAAGGCGGGATGGCGTCGCTCAGCGAATTGGCCGACTTCTTTAGCCCCGGCAGCAGCAGTTCCAGCACGAGCGAGCCGCCGGCTGACGACAAGGAAGACGGCGAGAAGTAAAACTAGAAGCGGAATTCCAGAATCCAGAATCCGGGAGCCGGGAAGGGAGGCCAGAGGCGCTTTTCTTCCGAGTTCGGCAACCCCCGGATTCTGGATTCTGTTTTTCGTTAAAATGTTGGCCGCGCGAAGCTTGTGTCTTGCAGCGGGCCGCCCTTTTCTGTTACTGTACGCTTCAGGACGCTCACCGTTGAATCGATTCTAACAGCTCTTTGGCCTTTCGAGGCTTTGCGGCCCCAGTGGCCTTTGTCCTTTGCATCAGCGAGGTGATGGCATGACTAAAGCGGAACTGGTTGAAGACGTCGCGCGGGCGGCTGAGCTCACCAAGAAGGACGCTGAACGGCTCGTCGAAATAGTTTTTGAGAGCATCATCGAGACCCTCAACCACGGCGAAAAGATTGAGCTGCGCGGCTTCGGGAGCTTTCGCGTGCGCGAGCGCGGAGCGCGCCGCGGGCGCAATCCCAAGACCGGCGACCCTGTCAACATTCCTGCCAAGCGCGTCCCCTACTTTAAGCCGGGCAAGGAACTCAAAGAACTGATCAATGAAGAGAGCGCTCCCTCGGCTCCGTCCTCATCCGAAATGCCTGGCGGAACGGACGACCGCACGCCTCCCATTCTCTAAACGGGCACGAGCCCGAACCAAACCCCTTCAGAGGTGAGCGGTCATGGACAGGCTCTGGAGTCCCTGGCGGTACGACTACATCAAATCAGGCTCGGGCGGTGAAAAGAACGAGCCCCCGGCCTGCGTCTTCTGCTCGCTGCTGGAGGCCGAGGGCGACGACGAGAGCAAATACATCGTCCATCGCGCGACGCACAATTTCGTCGTCCTCAACATCTACCCGTACATCAGCGGCCATTCCATGATCGTGCCTTACGCGCACCTGGGCGAGATTTCGGCCGCCTCGAAAGAGATGACTGACGAGATGATGGATTTGACGAAGCGCTGCCAGGCGGCGCTCTCAGAGGTCTATCGCCCGGACGGCTTCAACCTGGGGATGAATCTGGGCCGGGCGGCAGGGGCCGGGGTCGCGGACCACTTCCACATGCACGTCATGCCGCGCTGGGTGGGCGACGCCAACTTCATGTCAACCGTCGGCGAAACGCGCGTCATCCCGGAAGACCTCGGCACTACTTACCAAAAACTGCGTGACAAGTTTCAA
>DATEMM010000565.1:0-5926 GCA_035275605.1 Pyrinomonadaceae bacterium | reverse complement strand
TGAGCTACGGCATTTTTCACTACTTCATGTATGGCGGGGCCGCGCCCGTCCCCAGCCAGGAGGATTTGAAGATAGCCGAAGGATATAAATATCAACCCGTAACGATCTTTCTAATCCTTGGCGCGTTCTCAAACGGGTGCGCTGCGTTGACTGGAATCGAAGCCATCTCGAACGGCGTGCCCGCTTTCAAAAAGCCTGAAGCGAAGAACGCTTCGGCCACGCTCGTCGTCATGGCTGCGCTGTTGACGACGATGTTTCTTGGCACAAGCGTGATGGCGTATCTCTACGGCGTCCATCCGCACGCGAGCGAAACCGTCATCTCGCAGTTCGGGCGCATCGTTTTCACTGGCGCGTTCAGTTGGTTCTATTACGTCGTGCAGATTACGACCGCGCTCATCCTCGTGCTCGCCGCCAACACTTCGTTCGCGGATTTCCCGCGCCTGGCCTCTCTGCTGGCGCGCGACCGCTTTCTGCCGCGCCAGTTCGCCAATCGCGGCGACAAGCTGGTTTTCTCTAACGGCATCGCCATCCTCGCAGTCTTTTCCAGCATCCTTGTCGCGGCTTTCGGCGGAGACACGAGCCGCCTGATTCCGCTTTACGCCGTCGGCGTCTTCCTCTCCTTCACGCTCTCGCAGACGGGCATGGTGCGCCACTGGCTCAGGGAGCGCGCACAGGCACGTGCGAAGAAGACAGAAGCTCATAATGAGCCACCGGGAGCGCCGCTCTTCAATCAGGAGACTAATGCAGGGCAGGCATTGCCGGACGCTCAACTCGCTGCGGCCGAAACCCGCCCCTCCTATTTCGTTAATGATGAGGTGACCGACTCGATCCACTGGAAAAAGTCCATCGTCATTAACGGACTCGGCGCAATCGCCACGTTCGTCGTGCTCTGCGTCTTTGTCATCACAAAGTTCCTGCACGGTGCATGGATAGTCGTCCTCATCATTCCGTTACTCGTTCTGATGTTCCGCTCGATTCACAAGTACTACCTGAAGGTCGCGAAGCAACTCTCAACGGAGGGTTTGGAGCGTCTACACGAAATCAAGAACACGGTCATCGTGCCCATCTCAGGCATTCATCGCGGCGTCATCAACGCGCTGCAATACGCCAAATCCATCTCGGCCAATGGCGTCAAAGCCGTTTACGTGGATTTTGATGAAGAGGCGGCGCACAAACTGCAAGTGAAGTGGGAACAATGGGGCTCAGGCGTGGAGTTGGTAGTGCTGCCCTCGCCGTACCGTTCGCTGAGGCGGCCACTGCTGCGCTACATCGAGCGCCTTAGACGGAAAGGCAGCGAGGATTTCGTCACGGTCGTGCTGCCCGAATTCATCCCCGCCAGGTGGTGGCAGCATTTCCTGCATAACCAAAGCTCGCTCCTGCTCAAAGGCTCGCTCCTCTTCAAAAAGTGCGTGGTCGTGATCAGCGTCCCGTACCACCTTGAACACTGACGATTGCGGAATGTGGATTGCGGAATGCGGATTAAAAAGACGAACCCAAAACGGGCCGTCCTCTTCTTAAATCCACAATCCCAAATCCGCATTCCGCAATCGAAAGCTCTGTTAAGCGGCTGGCTTCCGGCATACAATAGCCGGCATGTGGAAGAAAATGTACGAGCAGAGGCGAACGGGCTATCTTTTGGCGGTCGTCGGCATCGTCGCCATGACGGGCGCGCTCAAGCTGTTTGGCGATCACATCAACTCGACGACCGTTGCGCTCGGTTTACTCCTGATAGTGTTGTTCGTCGCCGCCCAGTGGGGCTCGCGCCCGGCTGTACTGGCATCGCTCCTCGGCGTCGTCTGTTTCAACTTCTTCTATCTGCCTCCGGTCGGAAGGTTGACCATCGATGACCCGGATAACTGGATTGCGTTCTTTGCCTTTCTCATCACTGCCGTTACGGCCGGGCAGCTCTGGGCACGTGCGAAGCGGCAGGCCGAAGAGGCTCAGTCCGGACAGCGCGAGATCGAACGGCTGTACACGGAACTTCAGGATGCGTTCGAGCGCGCGAGCCAGGCCAAAGCCCTAGAGCAAAGCGAGCGTTTGAAGTCGGCGCTGCTCGACGCCGTCACGCACGACCTGCGCACCCCGCTTACTTCCATCAAGGCATCCGTCACAACCATGCTCGACGATTCACGTCCCGAAACAGGTGATGAAAAGGCCGGAGCACTCGACGCGGAAGGGCGGCGCGAGATGCTGGAAGTCATTGACGAAGAGACAGACCGGCTGAACCGCTTTATTGAAGGATTGATGGAGCTGGCCCGCATAGAGGCCGGAGAGATGCACCTGCGCCGACGTTGGGGGTCGATTGAGGAGATCGTCACGACGGCGCTGGAGCGGGCCGCGCCTCTCACACGTAATCACCAGATTCAGGTCGGGCTCGGTGCCGACCTGCCAACCGTGCGCGTGGACGATAGGGCCGTCGCCGAAGTCGTTTACACGTTGATTGACAACGCAGCGAAGTACGCGCCAAAGGGCACTGGCATCAACGTCGAGGCGAAAAGCGTAGACGGCCAGACGGTTCAGTTAAGCGTTGAGGATGAAGGCCCCGGCATCCCAGTGGATTTACGCGAGCGCGTCTTCGACAAGTTCTTCCGTGCGATGAGGGACGGCGATTCCAGCACGCACCAGCCGTCAGGCTCCGGGATGGGCCTGGCAATCGCCAAGGGGATCGTTGAAGCGCACGGCGGTCATATCTGGATCGAAGACCCTTTAGACAAGCGCGGGAATCGCGTCGTGATTACCCTCCCGATCGGCGATGAGGACGAAGCCGCTCCAGAAGCAGGCAAAGTGTCCGGCCTCGGTGAAGATGAACGAGAAGCAGCGCATACTTATCGTAGATGACGAGCCGCAGCTCAAGCGCGTGCTGAGCAGACAAAACCCGCCACGGCCAAGCCCGCAGTTTTATAAAACATTTACGAATCCTTTACCCCTTTCTTATGCGCCGGGGAGTAGCATTTTGTTGCCGGCGGGGCGGAGGTAACACTTGGTCGTCCTTGCCCTCCGCGCCCTTCGTCGTTGGCCCAGGATGAGAGGCTGGACATGAACACAACTTATGAATCATTAGAGGATGAAACGGAAACCGACCTTTATCAGGATATGGAGGCGCTCATGAGGAAAAAACCCTGGGCATGGCAATCAGTCTTTGCCGCGCTGGGGCTTGCGGGCGGCCTCGCCGCACCGATCCTGGGAGCAACCTCTGATGTGTTTACGTGGTTCGTCCACTCGGAAACATTAAATTCGCATCTGCATGTTTTGAGCATAGTCTTATGCGCGCTGACGCTTCCCCTGTTAATTCTCGGCGCATTGTGTCTCGACTTGTTAGAGAGAAAGCTCACAAATCTTCCCACACCCGCAGAGACGCTCCCAGGCGAGTGACTGCTCCCTGGGAGAGTTGCTCTTCGCTCGACTTGTTCCTCGGGCCAATTCCTTTCCAACGTCGCAACTCCTCATCGCTCATCCCCCGCCATAAATTTCATTCTCCGAAAACATGGTTGGGAAATTCGCTCTTGCACGCGGGAGTGCGTGAGTGTACTATGCGCGCGCGTCAGCTTGGTCAAAGCTGGAACAGTCGTCGCAAGGGGGAAAAGAATGCTTGTTGAATGCGTGCCGCGTCCGGAGCTGAGGGAGCCGGTCCTTGATTTGATCCGCAGGGTCTCAGGTGAACACGCTAAAGGCAAGTTCGCGATTCCGCTGGCCGAGATGTTCGAGGCCTTCGGTCTATCTCTCAAAGAGTCCGAGTGGAAGAAGCTGCGCACTCGTGGCGAGGTCAAGTTCACGCCGCGCGGCAAATCGCAGGGAGAGTTCTCGAACAAAGGGCGGCGGCAGGAGCTTGAGACGGGTGAGGGACTGACGCTGGTCGTGCCTGACGAACTCTCCGGCTCCTACGTGACCACCAAGAGCTCCCTGACCTTGAAATTCGCCGAAGGGTCGGCCCTGCGCGGCTGCAAGCGCGTGTTCGTCCTCATCTGCCAGGACATCATCAAGATTGATGCCGACGAGCACAAGCTCTACATAGACTTGCCGGGCGAAAAGTACGATCTCTGCTTCATCTTCTGAGAAGTCCGGCGCGCGGGTTTATGTCATCAGACTGGGAGCCGCTTGAAACCGGCACGCATCAGGACCACGTCATCGCTCACGTTATCGGCGCGACAGTGCTAGGTTACTTCGTGCTCGATGAGGCCGCGCACCTCATACTGGACATAGGTTTTATCTGGACGATCTTTCTGGACGGCGAGATGGGACTCGTCCTGCGGACGATGGCCATCTCCGAGCTGAACGCCGACGCGGATACCAGGGCCGAGCTTCGCGCAGATGCAGAGGCGCTTGACAGTGTTGGCGAAGCTGCGAAGCTGACGCGGATAGAGGCCGCGCCGTCGGGTTGTCTGATTACGGAAGTCGGCCTCTACGCGCTCGAAGACAGGCGGCGCGTGCTGGTTACGGGCGAAGATGCGAGCTTAAAGGTCGAGACGCGGCTTTCAGTCCCAGAGGTTCGCGTCGCGCCCATATGAGATCGGTAGAATCGCCTGGCACAGTCTCTTGACGAGTATGGGCCAACAGGCTTGGAACAGGAGGAAGGGTGAAAATAACGCTTCGACGGAAGCAAGCGTCTTTATCTTTAAAGGGGGATTACGGCTTCATGGCTGTCCGCCGCGAAAGCGCGATGGCTTCGCCGCCCGGCACTGGACGGCGGCGGGTCGGTCGCAACTCAGTTTCCAAAAAATTCAAGACCTCACCGGAAGAGGAGACAGGGCCGGATGACCGAGATGCCCCGCTCGATGACGCAGTCCGAAGCGAGCGGGAGTATGTGCGGCAGCGTTTACGCGAGGAGTTGAAGCGCGAGCCGACAGAAGGTGAGCTGGACGAATGGCTGCGCCAGCACACGGAAGGGTATTAGAGAGAACAGGCCGCAGGGAAAACGGTTCGCGCCAGAGAAATTCAACCGCTTTATCTACTGAAGGAGGTTGCGATGGCAAAGAGAGAACCGGCAGAGTATCGGGCGAGGCTCGCCAACGACGCGGGCGTGGTTCGAGGCAAGATACCATCCCCGCTGGTTAGAGACCTGGGCGGCCGCCCGGGCGATTACATGGTCTTCCGCTCGGACGGCTACGGAAATGTCACGGTCAGCGTTTCGCGCGGGAAAGGCGGAACGAAAAAGTCCGGCAAAGGCTACAAGGGCAAAGCGAAGAAGGCCGGCAGGTGAGTGTCAGGGCCGACGCGTTCAAGAAACCTCACGTCCACCCGAAGACATACGCCAGCGCGGGTTAGCCCCGATGGCTTACAAGCTAACCCGTCGCGCAGCAAGTGAAGTGCGCCGGGCGCTTCTCGTTGCAGAAGTCCGTTATCCGTAGCGAAGTCGTAGCACTAAAAAGCGGCTCCTTAAAGGGAGCGCGCCGCGGCCTCAGTGTGTGAGACGCGCGGCGCGTGATTTTAAGGCCGCTCGTGGCAGGCTTACTTTTTCAGCCGCCGGAGACGATGACCTGGTTGTCAACCGAGCGCACGCCCTTGATGTTCTTGACCAGCCTCTCGACCTGATTCTTGAGCGCCTGGGATTCAACTGTGCCAATCAGGGTGACTTTGCCGTCGAGGACCGTGGCGGTGACGCCGACGGTTGAGAGCGCGGCGTCTTCCGCCATCCTCTTATCTATCTCGGACTGGATGGCCGCGTCATTATTGCCGCTTGAAGGAGCGGTCGTCGTCGTGGCCGGGGCGGTGGTCACAGGCGCGGGCTGCTCTATGATGACCGGAGGCTGCGCGGTCGTCGTGGCCGGCTGCTGGATGATTATCGGCTGCTGCTGCGCCGGCGTCGGCTGCTGTATAATCACAGGCTGTTGCATTGGAGTCGGCCCGGCCGACTGCACGTTGGCGTTGACTGACGTCTCGCTGCCCTGACGGTTCAGGAGGAATAGAAAGAGGATCGTGACCAGGGCCA
>DATEMM010000564.1:0-8048 GCA_035275605.1 Pyrinomonadaceae bacterium | reverse complement strand
CCCAGGTGCCGGGCCGGGAGGCGCTGGTGCGGAGAAGCGTTATAACGTGACCTTCTCGGTCAACATCAATAACCTTTTCAACCGCAGCAACCTGAGTTCGCCGGTCGGCAACCTTAACTCGCCGCTCTTCGGGCAGTCTCTTTCGACGCTCGGCGGCTTCGGCGACGGCGGCGGCAACGCTGCCTCAGCCAACCGACGAATTTCAGCCGGAGTTCGCTTCAACTTCTAAGCCGAAAAGCGAACTCTTTCACCAAAGATAAGGGCGGGGCTACTTTCCATGTAGCTCCGCCCTTTCTCATTTAACCATCCTCTTAGAAGCGAAGACCCGCGCCTTCTTTTCTTCCTCCGAAAAAATTCCCGGGATTATTCGGCAGCGAATGTCACTAACCCTCTGAAGACCAAATTACAGCCGCGCGCGTGCCAGACAAAATCCGGGTCGGACCAGGTCACAGGAGGAACGATGAGACGAAGACACTCTCTGCCAGCGGTCTTTCTTCTTCTCGCCGTCGCCATCTCGGCGCGCTCTCTTCTGGCACAACAGCCGGGCGGGCGGGAAATCAAAGACGCGCGGGTGCTGCGCGACCAGGGGTTGGAGGATTACAATGCGGGCCGCTTCGAGGACGCGCTCGCCAAATTCAAACGGGCCGTCCTGCTCAAACCGGATTACGCCGAGGCGCATAACGATCTGGGAATGACCTATGCCGCGCTTGACCGGGGCGAGGAAGCTGTCGAGAGCCTCGGCCGCGCTGTTCGCCTGAACCCGGCGCTCCCGGAAGCGTACTACAATCTGGGGACAGTCTATTACAAGCTGGGACGGCTCGGTGAAGCAGTCACGCCGCTGGAGCGGGCCACGGGGCTGAAGAAGGATTACGGCCTGGCACACAATAATCTGGGCGTCATCTATTTGGAGCTGGGCCGGTTCCAAGAGGCGATTAATTCTTTCAAGCTTGCGATTCGCTCGAAACCCGGTTGGGCGGAAGCGCACTGCCTGTTGGCGCGTGCCCTCTACGAAGCGGGACAGCGAGAGGATGCCGTCGAGGCCCTCAAGCAGGCCGTGGCTCTGAGGCCGGATGACGCAGAGGCGCAGAACAGCCTGGGCGTGGCCTTCTACGGCCTCAAGCGCTACCGCGAAGCCGCGGCCGCTTTCAACGAGGCGGTGAGGCTCAAGCCAGGGTATTCCGTCGCGCACTACAACCTGGGCGTGATGAGCCTCATTGAGCACAGCAGGGAAGCGGCGCTCGCGTGCTACAAAACGCTCAAGGCCCTGGACGCAGAACTGGCCGGCAAGCTCTACCACGGAATCTATCAGGGCATGTTGCTGGACGTGAGCGATAAATGAGGTTTTCGTTAAAGCCGCAGAGGCACTTTAAGACACGGAGAAAAATTATTAATTTGAAATCTCAAATTTGAAATCTCAAATTTCAAAAGCCTTAATTTGAATTCTTCAATTTGAATTCTTCTCTGTGTCTTAAGTGCCTCTGTGGCTAATTCCTGGGAAAAGGAATGGGGCGGCTGGCGATGGATGTATTGAGGCTGGCGGGCCAGCCTGGCGCATACGCCGAAGCTGCGATGAACGGTGCCGAGGACCTGATCGCGCGCGCACGCCGCGGCGACGAGGAAGCATTTCGCCTAATCTTCGAGCGTTACACGCGCCCGGTCATCAGCTTCATCTTCTACATGGTCAGCCGGGCCGACCTGGCCGAAGAGCTGGCACAGGAGACGTTCGTCCGCGCCTACAAGAATCTGGCCGCCCTGCGCGACGAAGGGAAAATCTCCACCTGGCTCTTCGGCATAGCGCGAAACGTCGCGCTCGAATCACTCCGCGACCGGCGGCGCGAGCGCGGACGCGTAGAGCTTGACGACCGGGCGGCGCTCACGGCCGCCGACGAGCGCCCTTCGCCCTCCGCGGCTCTCCTGGACAAGGAGCTGGGAATGGTCATGCGGCTCGCGCTCTCGAAGCTGGACGAGGACAAGCGGCTGGTCTTCACGCTCAAGGTTTACCAGCAGCGCAGCTACGAAGAGATTTCGGAGATCACGGGCTTTTCGATTCCCAAGATTCGCAACGACCTGCACCGCGCCAGAATCGAGATGCGCCGCCGCCTGAACTCTTACCTGGGAGAAGGAAGATGAGATGTGAGGAATGCCTGCCGCTCGTCGAAGCCTATTTCGACGGCGAGCTGGACGCGCGAACCAGTAGCCTGGTGGCACAACACGTCGGCGATTGTCCGGTGTGCGCGAGCCTCTACGAAGGGCTGGAGAGCGAGCAGGATATTTACCTGCGCTACGAGTGCGACTCTCAACCGAAGCCTGAGTTCTGGGCCACGGTCATGGAGCGGGCGGCGGAGGAAACGTCGCGCCCGCCCAGGGCCTTCTACGGGACGCGCGATTGGCTCGGCCGTCTGTTCGGCGGAATCTTTGCCCCGCGCTTTAGCCCGTCGCTCACAGCCCTGATTGTGCTCGTCGCGGTCGGAGCCACCCTCCTCTTGACGAATTACTTCAACCGCCGCGAAAAAGTAGCCGCACCAGTCGTCGTTTCACAAGCGGAAGGCGCGCCCGCCGGAGCGCCTCTACAGGCACGGGAAGAGGTTGCCGGTCCGGTGAGTTCTACCGAAGGCGCTGGGACAGGCGAGAAGGGAAACAGTTCGGAAACTCAACGCCAGCCGCGTCTCATCCAAATTGCCGAGAGGGGAAGAAAGACTAACGCGACGCCGCCGGCCACCGGCAGAGCGAGCGCAGAGCGGATGGGGCGTAGTTCTTCAACGGCGAATCAGGAGCGGACCGCCGACGAGCTCGTCCGCGAGGCCGAGCAGAAATACGTTGCGGCCATAGAGATTCTGTCGCGTGACGTCAATCGCCGCCGCCCGCAACTGGACCCTCAGACGGTCTCGCGGTTCGAGCGGACGCTCGCGGCGGTTGACCACACCATCAGCGAGACGCGCCGCGCCTCGCGCCGCCACCCGGACGACCCCGTAGCCGCGCGCTACATGCTGACGGCTTACGCCAAAAAAGTTGAAGTGCTGCGGGAGCTGATCGGTTATTAAGGCTGGCACAGTAAACTTGCTCCGGCTTGATTGCTATGAACAAAAGAATGCTCGACATTATCTTCTGCCTGCTGATCGTGACCGGCCTCTTCGTCCCGCCGTCTCCAGCTTTGGCACAGCAAGTCGCGCCCCCGCAAGGCGGACCACAAATCGTTGGCGTTGATTCCACAGGCGCGGGTCAGCAGGAAGGTCGCGTGAGCTTCAAGTTAAGGCGCGGGGGCCACGTCGCCGTTGATAACAGAACCACCGGGCGCATCGTCATCGTCGGCTGGGACAGGGACACGGTCGAGGCCGTCGCCACCAGCGAGCGCGGGGCCGAACTGGTCAGAACCTCGGTCACGGACTCGCCGGACGATTTCATCTTGCTGAAGGCCGATTACCTGAAGCGGGACGGGGAAGAGACTGCGCGACCCGCGCCGACTCCCTACCCGGCAGCTACTCCGGCCATCATTGTGCCGCCGGATGTGCCTCCGGTCTCGACTGTGCCAGCAGTTACTCCCCCGAAGATTCGCCCTCCTGAAAATTTTCGTAAGCCCCCTGTCTTTTCCGACGGCGTTAAAAATGACCCGCCAATGCGCGACGGGCGGCCCATCGAAGTCCACCTGGAGGTGCGCGTCCCGCGCTACGCCGAAATCGAGTTAATCAAAGTCAACAGGAGTAACGTCGAGGTGACAAACGTCGATACTCCCATCGTCATCCTCGGCGACAAGAGCAACGTGGTCTTGCGGCACGTCGGCCAGGCGGAGGTTCGGACGCGCAGCGGCGCGGTCGAAATCGAAGACGTCCGAGGGTTGGTCGAAGTGACCACGGCGAGCGGCTCCGTCCGCGTGCTGCGCGCAGGCGGCGACGTGCGCGTCTTCTCGATCAGCGGGGACATGAACATAGAGTGCGTGCGCGGGCGCGTCAACGTCGATAGTGCGGACGGCTCGATCAGGCTGGCCAACGTGGGGGGAGACGTCGAGGCCAGCGCGTCGAACAGCAACGTCTACTTCGCTGGCCCGATTCGCGAAGACGGCCGCTACCATTTAAAGACCATGTCGGGCGCGGTCGTGATGGCGCTGCGCGACAAGCCGCCGGGCTTCACCGCCGCGCTGTCGTCTTACCGCGGCACAATCGAGAACGATTTCCAGTTGCAGATTAAGCCGACGACCGAGCAGCACACAGACGGGGACGTCAACCGCCGCCTCATCGGTCGCCACGGCGACGGGCAGGCACAGATTACGCTCGATTCTTTTGACGGGAAGGTCAAGCTCGGCAAGCTCGCGCCCGCCCAGACGAGTGAATGCCAAACGCAGAATTAGAGGTACGTAGTTTCAACTAACCCACGAGGGGCGGCATCAACTGTCACCCCTCTTCTTCAAATCACATTTCAGGCAAACAGAACTTTTCAGGTAAAGCCTAAAGGCCAGGCTTTGAACGACACCTCAGGAATCTCCACGCCCTTCGTCAGATTGATTAGTCAGAAAGTCAGGTTGACCTGTCCAGGTCAAGCCTGATTTATCCCCGCCTGTATTCATTCATCAGTATTCCACAGGAAATCTGCGAAATCGTCGGCTGCCGGGCGCTGGCACAGGGGCTGCTATTGCAGGAAGCAGGCAGAACTTTGCCACAGCGATTCTTTTAACTTTTAAGCAGGCCTCTCACCAAGGAGCAACGTCTGAAATGTTAACGAAGATGCCAAAGACCACTTGGCTTACTTGCCTCTCCTTAACTTTCGCGCTTTTGGTCGCGCCGCTGGCCGGCGCACGGGCTACCAATCAGGTGCCGCGGACGGGGACCGCGGGCACTCAAGAGTCCTACGAATTGAAAGCGCTCTCACGGTACGCCACGGACCTGACGGAACTGGCCCGCCTGGGCAAACTTCAACCGGCCGTCGCCGACTACGCCTCTCAGGTTGAGCGCGCTCTTCGCACGCTCGGCCGTGAAGATAGGAATAACCCTGTGTTGCTCGGCGCGGCTGGGGCGGCGCGGGGCCTCATCGTCGAAGGCGTCGCGCAGCGGATAGCAGACGGCGATGTCCCGGCCAACCTGCTCGACAGGCGTGTCTTCAGCCTCCGCATAGAATCTTTGTTTGCCGACGCACGTGGGCCGGAAGAGGTCAATGCTCGTCTGGCACAGGTGCTCTCGGAGATGAAGAGCGCGAAGAGCCATGTCATCCTCTTCATAGACGGATTGGACGAGCTGGCGCGAGAGGACGAGGCCGGGAGCGCCTCTATCATCACCATGCTGGAGGCTGCGCTGGCGCGAGACGAGGCGCACATCATCGGCGCGTCCGAGACGGAGTCCTTCCGCCTCAAGCTCGCCAGCCGCGCGGGGCTGAAAGGCAAACTACAGGGAATCTACATCACGGACGAGAAGAACAGCGTCGCCGAAACGAAGGACGATTCGGACGACAGTGCCGAGAACGACGGGAACGAGAGCGAGGCTTTCGTCGGCGACAAGATCGGGCCGGACCTGCGCGAGTTAATCCAAAACTCCAGCTCAAGCGACGGCAACGTCAGCGTCATCCTGCAAGGCGAAACCCTCAAGAGTCCTGCGCTGCGCGACTTCTTCAAGAGAAACGGCATCCGCGCGGGCGTCGATTTTGACAACCTCAACGCCCGCGCTGTCTCTATCCCCGCGCGCCTCGTCGAGCAGTTGGCACAGTTCGAGCAGGTCTCCTACCTCTCGCTCGACACCGAAACGACCTCTCTTCACGGGCACATCGAAAACACGACCGGCGCGGAGGATGTGCGCGAGTTGACGGAGGCGAACCCGGACGGCACGACGAGCATTGTCAAGGTCAACGGCAAGGGCATCGGGATCGCCATCCTGGACTCGGGCATCTACTCCAGCCATAAGGCATTCCTGGACCGCACTGGCACAAAGTCGCGCGTCGTCTTCAGCAAAGATTTTACGGGCGAAGGGCGCACGGACGACCCTTACGGGCACGGCACTCACGTCGCTTCGCTCGCGGCGGGCAACGGCCAGGTCGCGGGCGGCGCTTATACAGGTATCGCGCCGGACGCGAACATCATCAACCTGCGCGTCCTGAACTCGCAGGGCACCGGCAAGACCTCCGCGCTGCTCAACGCGCTGAACTGGATTTTGACCAATCGCGCGACCTACAACATACGCGTCGTCAACATGAGCCTCGGCTCGGTGGCGGTCAACTCTTATAAGAATGACCCGGTCTGCCGCGCCGTGCGGAGTCTGGCGAACGCGGGCGTGGTGGTCGTCGCCGCGGCCGGGAACGAGGGGAAGAACGCGGCCGGAAGGAAAGTTTACGGGCAGATTCACAGCCCCGGCAATGAGCCCTCGGCCATTACCGTCGGGGCCGTGAACACATACGGCACGGACAGTCGCGCCGACGACGGCGTGGCGACCTACAGCTCGCGCGGGCCGACCCGCAGTTACTGGACTGACGCCAATTCCGTCAAGCACTACGACAACCTGATTAAGCCGGAGATCGTCGCGCCTGGGAACAAGCTAGTGGGCGCGGAGTCCACTAACAACATCCTGGTGAAACTGCTTCCGCTCCTCGACTGCAAGGTGAGCACGACCCCGGACGCCCAGATGATGACCCTGAGCGGCACGTCCATGGCGACCCCTGTAGTGGCCGGCACGGCGGCGCTGCTGCTTCAAACCAATCCGAAGCTGACGCCGAACATGGTCAAAGCGCTGATGATGTACACGGCGCAGCCCTTGCGCGGCTATAACATGTTCGAGCAGGGGGCGGGCCAGCTCAACGTCAGCGGAGCGATGACGCTGTCGCGGCTAATTCGCAAAGACCTTTCGCCGACTACGCCGCTCGGCACGCCGCTCTTCACGCAGGCTCCGCCCGCGGGCTCGACCATCGGCTACACGACCATCACTGGCTACACCTTTCAGTGGTCGCGTGGCATCATCCTGAGCCACACCTACGCCACAGGCAACGAGCTGGGCCTCTACCAGAAGGTTTACGCGCAGGGCGTGCTGCTCGGCGATGCCGAGAAGGTGAGCGACGGCGTGTTGCTCGGGGACGCGACGCTGGTCACGCGCGGCGTGCTGCTGGGCGACACCATCATGACGAGCAGCGGCGCAGCTATGAATCAGGGCACGGCCTGGCTGGGCACAGGCGTGCTGCTCGGCGACGGCGTTCTCTTAGGCGACGGTGTTCTCTTGGGCGATGGCGTCCTCCTTGGCGATGGCGTCCTGTTGGGAGATGGCGTGCTGCTTGGCGACAACGTTTCGTTGACGTCCACCCCGATGCTCTACGGCGACAACACCTCCGCGATGTCTGTCATGAAAGACACCGGCATAGTCAATTTCAATTATTGAGTTGGGAGACCCTTCAACTCTTTCCCTTTTCCTTGACCGTTAACCCGACCGAGTGAGTAACCATGTACTCAACTAACATGCTAACCAAAACGGACGCTGCCGGCCTGCTGGCACAGCGCTCGGCTCCGGGCGGCATTTCGGCGGTGCGTTTGAGTGGCCCGGAAGACGCGGCGGAAGCCCTCACGTTTCTGGCGTCACGTCCCATTCACACGGTCAACCTGCGCGGCTTCATACGCGACAACGGCCTGAACAGCCCGCTCAACCGCGGCTCTTTCTACGGCTTCCGCAACGCGCAAGGTCGCCTTGAAGGCGTCGCCCTCATCGGGCACGCCACGCTCGTAGAGGCCCGCACGGATCGCGCCCTCGAAGCCCTCGCGCGCAAGGCACAGGAAGTCTCCGACGAGACGCACATGATTATGGGCGAGCGGGAAAGAGTTGAAGAGTTCTGGAACTATTACGCGGAAGACGGGCGGCGACCGCGGCTCGCCTGCCGCGAGCTGCTGCTGGAGCTGCGGCGGTCCGTCACGGACCAGAAGCAAGTCCGGAATCTGCGCCCGGCGACGCTCGCCGACCTGGAGTTGATCCTGCCCGTGCAGGCCGCTATGGCCGAAGAGGAGAGCGGCGTCAATCCGTTGGTGAAAGACCCGGAAGGCTTTGGCAGGCGCTGCGCGCGCCGTATAGAGCAGGGGCGAACCTGGGTGCTGGTCG
>DATEMM010000563.1:0-4867 GCA_035275605.1 Pyrinomonadaceae bacterium | reverse complement strand
GGAACGTGGTCGAAGACGAATGGGACACGATGGCGCGGGGCGAGCCCAGCCCGAAAGCGCAGGCGGCGATGGAAAGTCTGTGGCAGGTTTACCGCGAGATTGACCCGCAGACCAATCGCGAGAGCGCGCTCTACGCGGAGTCGCTCGACCGCTTGAACGATGTCAGCGACAACCGCAGGGTTCGCGTCTACGCCAGCCGCGAGGACGTGCCGCTGGTCGTGCAGATATTGCTCTGGGGCGGCGGGGTTGTAGCCGTCGCCTTCACTTATTTCTTCGGCGTCAAGAGCATCCGCTCGCAGTCGCTGATGACGGCGGCGCTCGCGGGCGAGATCGCCTTCATACTCTTTCTGATTATAGTGCTGGACAATCCCTTCCACGGCTACCTGCGCGTCACGCCGGAGCCGATGCAGCAGGTGCTGGGAAAAATCGAGTCGGTTCCGGTTAACTGACCTGACGACTTATCCGGCTCACGCCTCGCCGCCCTCCGGGCCGTAGAAGATGACCCAGACGACCAGGTCGTCCGTGAAGTCCACGAACCTGTGCTCGACGCCCGCCGGGACAAAGAGAAAATCGCCTGGGCCGAAAGCCTGCCGGCTCTCGCCGTTGACGAACTCTCCGCTGCCCTGAACGACAACGTAGGCTTCGTCGCGCGTGTGCGGCTGCTGCGGGTCCGTGCCGCGCGGGGCGTAAATCTCCACCAGCAGAGTTCCATGCTCCAGTACGGCGCTAAAGCGCTCGCCGCCTGGACCAGGGAGCCGGGTCATAGCCTCCCGAACGGTTATCTTCCGCTGCTCTGCGGAAAGCTTACTTGATGACATGGTTTTTTTACGCTTAACGGCGTTCCTCTGAAAAAGGTAGATGAAGTGTCTCCGTGTCTTGGAAGGTTAAGGCAGGCGAGCTATCTCCTTGAAGCTGAGGTTGAGAATCGGGTACTCGCGCCAGTCCTTGTAATCGTAGTGCCACCACTCTGGCTCGTAAGCGCTGAACCCTTCGGCCTCCATCGCGGCCCGCAGGGTGTCGCGCAGGCGTTGCGCCTCGGGCGGCGCGCACTGATAGTTTATATGTGACCGCTCGGTCATCTCGTCGTACTCGCTCGGCATCTTTACCTCGGCCCCGGTCTTGAGGTCGTACAGCGTCAGATCGACGGCGCAGCCGCGGTTGTGGCGCGAGCCCTTGCTGGGGTCCGCCACGAACTCCTTTTTGTCCGCGGGCGTCGCATCCCAGAATGTTTTCGTCACCTTCCAGGGACGGTAGCCGTCGAAGATGACAAGGCCGTAGCCCTTCTCTCTGAGCGCGGCGTGAACGCGGACGAGTGCTTCGGCGGCGGGGCGTTGCAGAAAGGCGCGGGCCTCTTTGTAGACGCGCCGGCCCAGGAAATTGTTCTTCGTGCTGTAGCGTATGTCCAGGCGAATGCCCGGCTCCAGGTGCGTCAGCTCGACCAGGTCCGGGCGGCGAAAGACTCGGTCCTCCAGGGGCGGCCCCTGCTGGGCGAGCGAGAGCGCCGAAAGAATTGCCAGAAGAATCAGAACTGCTAAACTGCGGCGTGTGCTTTTCAATCCGGTCCCTCCCGAAGCGTAGGTTTCGGGAGTATTACACATCAAACCCCGGAAGAGATAAAGAGAGCAGAGGAAGCGTTAGGGATGATGGAAGGCTACGTGCTGGCGATTGACCAGGGGACAACTGGCACAAAAGTTCTGGTCTTCGACGCGGAGGGCAGTGTCCGGAGCCGCGCCTACTCGGAGTTTACGCAGCACTACCCGAAGCCCGGCTGGGTCGAGCACGACGCGGAAGAAATCTGGACGATTACCATCAAGCTGGTCGCGGAAGCTCTGGCACAGGCGGGCGCGCGCGCCGCCGAAATCAGGGCCATAGGCATCACCAACCAGCGCGAGACGAGCGTGCTCTGGGACCGTCGGACCGGAGAGCCCGTCGGGCGAGCAATCGTCTGGCAGGACCGCCGCACGGCCGCAATCTGCGACGAGCTGAAGGAGCGTGGACTGGAAGAGACCTTCAGACGGAAAACGGGTCTCGTCGTTGACGCCTATTTCTCCGGCACAAAAATCAAATGGCTGCTCGATAACACAGGAGGGCTCAGGCAGCGTGCGGAAAAGGGCGAGATAGCTTTCGGTACAATAGACTCGTGGCTCGTCTGGAAATTGACTGGAGGCCGCGCCCACGCGACGGATTACTCGAACGCCTCGCGCACGCTGATGTACAACATCCAGGAGCTTTGCTGGGACCGGGAGCTTCTGGAAATCCTCGGCGTGCCGGAAGCAGTCCTCCCTGAAGTCTTGCCCTCGTCCTTCGTTTACGGCCAAACGGACCCGTCCGTCTTCTTCGGCGAAAGCGTCCCGGTCGCGGGGATAGCGGGCGACCAGCAGGCGGCACTCTTCGGCCAGGCTTGCTACGGCGAAGGGCTGGCCAAGAATACCTATGGGACGGGCTCCTTCATCCTGCTCAATACTGGATGTGAGGCGGTCGCGAGCAGCGAAGGATTGCTGACGACCATCGCCTGGGGCATCCGGGACGAGCCGATCGAGTACGCGCTGGAGGGCGCCATCTTCATCACGGGCGCGGCCGTCCAGTGGCTGCGCGACGGGTTGGGGATTATTGAGGACGCGGCGGAGACGGAAGAACTGGCCCTGTCCGTGGGCTCGAACGGCGGAGTCTATTTCGTGCCGGCGCTCGTCGGATTAGGCGCGCCGCACTGGGACGCTTACGCGCGAGGCACTATCACGGGCATCACGCGCGGGACGACGCGTGCGCACCTGGCGCGGGCGGCGCTGGAGAGCATGTGCTACCAGACGCGCGACGTGGTTGAAGCGATGGAGCGCGCGTCCGGCATCAACTTGAAAGAGATACGGGCGGACGGCGGGGCCGTCGCTAACAATTTCCTGATGCAGTTCCAGTCGGACATCCTGGGCGTGGCCGTCGAAGTCCCTTTGATTACCGAGACGACTTCTCTGGGCGCTGCCTACCTGGCGGGCCTGGCCGTCGGCTTCTGGGAGAGCAGGGAAGAGCTGGATGCGAAGTGGAAGGCCGCGCGTCGCTATGAACCGCGGATGAGCAAGGCCGAGAGAGACAAGCTTCACGGGCGCTGGCTCAGAGCGGTCGAGCGGGCGAAGGACTGGGAAGAGCATTGAGACGTTTGCGAATAACCCTCTTGACCCTTCATTCAACAAACAATCTTGAGAGCTGATTTGTCCGGCATCGAAACCCGGACCTACGACTTAATCGTCATCGGCGCGGGCATCAACGGCGCGGGCATCGCGCGCGACGCGGCGATGCGCGGCCTGAGCGTCCTCCTGCTGGACAAGGGAGACGTCGCGGCTGGCACAACTTCCTGGTCAACGCGGCTGATTCACGGCGGGCTGCGCTATCTTGAGCACGGCGAGGTGGGACTCGTCCGCGAATCACTGCGCGAGCGCGAGCGCCTGCTGGGCATAGCCCCGCACCTGGTCAGGCCCCTGCCGATGCTGATTCCGGTCTACAGGAATGCCAGGCGCGGCTGGCTGACCATACGCGCGGGCATGATCGCCTACGATAGTCTTTCGCTGGACAAGTCGCTCAAGCGCCACCGTATGCTCTCGCGCGAAGAGACGCTGCGGCGCGCGCCCGGCGTCAATGATGAGGGCTTGCGCGGGGCGGCAATCTATTACGACGCTCAGGTGGAGTTCGCCGAGCGGCTCGTCCTGGAGAACGTCCTCTCAGCACACTCCTACGGCGCTTCCGTCCTGACCTACGCGCGCGTGGACAGATTCATCATCGAAGAAGACGGCCGCGTCAGCGGCGTTGAGTTCACTGACCTTCTGCGAAACAGAAGTCACACTGCCCGCGCGCACTTTACGGTCAACGTGTCCGGTCCCTGGGTGGACGAAGTGTTGTCTGGAACGGAGCGGCCCGTCCAGCGCATGATCTGCGGGACGAAGGGCAGTCACCTGGTCGTGGACGAATTCCAGGGTGCGCCCCTCGATGCTCTCTACGTCGAAGCGCGCACGGACGGCCGCCCCTTCTTCATCGTTCCCTGGAACGATGCGTACCTGATAGGGACGACGGATTTGCCTTACGAGGGCGATCTGGACAGCCTGGAAGCGGACGAAGCAGAGATTGATTACCTGCTTGAAGAGACGAACCGTGTCATCCCGAAGGCCGGGTTGTCGCGCGGGCAGATACGCTACACCTACTCCGGCGTCAGGCCCTTGCCCTGCCAGACAGACAGTGACCCGGCGGGCATCACACGACGCCATTTCATAGGCGAACATGACCCGGCCCTGCGCAACCTCTTCTCCATAGTCGGCGGCAAACTGACCACCTACAGGAACCTGTCGGAGCAGGTGGTGGATTTAGTTTTCGCTAGGGTGGGAAGAGCAGCGCCGGAATGCAGGACGGCGCAGGAGCTTTTGCCGGGCGCGGCGACGGAAGACTTCGGCCAGTTCGCAGACCAATTTATAGGGCGGAGCGATTTGGCGGAAGCTGTCTCGCGCCGCCTGCTCAGAATCTACGGGACGAGAGCAGTGGAGGTGTGGGAGCTTGCGCTCGGCGACGATGAGCTACAGAAACCTTTCAGCCCGCTGACGGGCGCTCTGGGCGCGGAAGTAGTCTTCTCCTTTCGTCAGGAGATGGCACAGACGCTGGTTGATTGTCTGATGCGGCGGACGATGGTCGGATTGAACGCGTTCGCCGGGCTGGACGCATTGGAAAACGCCGCCGCCATTGCCCGGAAGCATCTGGGGTGGGATGACGAGCGCGCCCACATAGAAATCGCCGCCTATCGAAAATACGTTCAGCGTTTCCATCCACGCGCTTTGCAAAAGTTTAAGTAATAATTACGACCCCGAAGAGGTCGAATATGCCGAGGTCGAATATG
>DATEMM010000562.1:0-6590 GCA_035275605.1 Pyrinomonadaceae bacterium | reverse complement strand
AGATTCAAACAGGGATGGACAGGATGAACAGGATAAAGAAATATTGGGGATTCCAGATTTGAGATTTGAAATTTGAGATTTCAAATCTGAGATTCTTACTTCTTATCTTGTCTATCCTGTCTATCCCTGTTAATTACTTCTTCGCTTCAAACTCAGCAGCTATCGAAGCTGTACAGTAAGCTCACGACGGACGTAAGTGCCGGGCGGCCCCTCGAAGCGGACAATTAAGATTTGCGGCTCGCGCGCGCTCACTGGCCCAGGCGGCGAATCGCCGGTTTCCAGGACGCGGCGGGGCGAGAAGACTTTTAACGGGTAGCTGCGCCCGCCCAAACCTTCGAGCGTGAGGAGCAGGCGTCCGTCCTCTACGCCGGAGCTCAGGACGCGCAAGCCCTGACTGCTCTCGCCGGGGCGAAGCATTGCCGGCTCACTGACGACGTCAGTGCCTTCGTCGTAGGTGAAGACGACTTCATTTGCCGCAAGGCCGTTGTTGATGAAGACCTCTGCGAACTGCACATCGCCCGACTCTTTCATCGTGAAATCGGCTGCACGCCCGTTGACCGTGACCTTGCGAACGCGCGCGTCGAGCGGGAAGGCGGGCGCAATCGCCAATTGTGTAATGCGCCTGCGCGCGCCGTTCGGCTGCTTTTCCACGTCGCGGCGCGCGACCGTGACGGTTTCCCGCCCCTCTGCGCGCTTGAGCGTAAAGTCGAACTGGAACGCGCCCGCGCGGACGTTTCGGACTGTGACGCCGTTCCAGTCCGCTGGAAGCTGCGGCGCGAAGCGCAGCATCCCGCCCCCCTCCGTCACTTCAATCCCCAGCAGGCCGCGCATGATGGGCGTCACCACCATCGCCTCTGACCAGACCTGATGATGAGAGGAGCGCCCGAAGGGGGTGTTGAAGTCGCCGGAGAGAAGCTCAGTCACGTAGCCTAACGCGCCCGCGTAGGTCAGCGAAACGTTGGACATCAACGCCTGGTAGCCCACATGCGGACGCCCGTAACGGTATGCGCCCACCGAAACCCAGCCCGTGAAGAGCGGCCAGACGGACCCGTTGTGATAAGAGAGCGGGTCATAGAGTGCGCTTTTGTCCGAGATGATGCGCGAGCCCCAGTCGGTCAGCATCGCTCCGCTGCCGAGGTGGTCAATCTCATCCTGCGCGTTCTCGTCCTCCAGCACCCGCCACCAGAGCGGAATCGCGGGCATTACCGTGTCCTCGTCAATCAGATGCCCTTTGCCCAGCTCGTTCATGCGCGCCTGCCGCCGCTCCAGATTCGGGCCGGGGTCCGCCGTCAAAGTTTCCGTGCGCGGCTGCGAGGTACTGAAAGCGTAGAAGCCGTGGTCGTCCAGCCAGTAGGTCTTTTCCAGCGCCTCGCGTGTGTGCTCTTCGGTCATCGACGCCTCCTCGGCGAGCTCCTCGTCCTTCATCAGCGTCGCCAGTTCGGCGACGGCGCGTGAGGCTTCGACCCACAGGCCCTGCATGTAAATCTCTTCGTGCGGCGGGTAGAGCGCGCCGCCCTCGACCCACCCGTGACCGAACATCGTGTTTTCGATGAGACCGTTCTTATCCGTGTCGGTCCCGGCCGTGAAGCGGTAAGCCTTGACGATTGACTCCCAGTTGGCTTTGAGAAAAGTCTGATCGCCGCTCGCGCGCCAGTAGTCCGCGTGCGCGATGATGTAAAGCGGGGTAGCGTCGGCGCTGGCCCAAGGATAGGGATAGTCAGTGAACCAGGGAATCAAAGACGCGCTCTGTGAAATCTCGTGCGGGATTTTGCCGTCCGCCCGCTGAAATTTTTTAAGGAATTCGAGCGCCGTGCGCGTTGTCGCGAAATCACCATAAGAGTTGAGCGCGAACGAAGTCCACAGGGCATCGCGCCCGAAGAACCAGGCGAAGCCAGGGCGCTCGCTCTCGCCCGAAGTGCGAAAGCCCGCGAGCAGACCCGTGCCGAGCAAGGGGTTGGTCGCCACGCCCTTGTCCACTCCGACCTTGGCCCACTTGAAGGCCGTATTCAGACGCTCGATCGGCGTCTCGACCTGAACCGTCTCAGTCTGGAGCCGCTCGTAGTAAGCCACGTTCTTCTGATAGAGCGCCGAGGCCGTCGTCAGCAGCCTTTCATAAGCCTCGCTCGCTTTCTGGCGTCCTTCTACGCTCCCGGCGATGACGATGGGAATGAAGTGCTGTTTCATCGTCTCAGTCGTCACGTCCACGACGAACTGTATGGGCACGTCGCGCGGCTCTTCCTGGTAGGGCATGACGGAGATGTCGCGCGCCGAGGGCGAACCGACGACGCCACTGAAGCGATGGGTCTCTTCGCCGATGTAATAGCGGTGCGCCTTTTCGTCCCAGCCCAGGTTCCCGGTCATCAGCCCGGCGGGCCACATCAATTTCAGGCGCGGGCGAAACGAGGCCGTGATGCTCATGGGCAGGACGCTCTGGACGTCCAGGAGCATGATGATGCCCGGCTCGTCAACGGGGGCGAAGATGATCTGGCGGACGGTGAAGGCTGCGTGCGTGTAGGTGAGGATGGTCACCTCCGGCCTGGCGCTGATGCCGGTCATGATGTCCGTCCCCTGTATGTCCAGGGGGTAGCCTTGCAGGCGAAAGGAGAGCTTGAAGTCGTCCAGGATTTTCAGGGGATAGACCCAGGCTTCCAATGAGCGGTTTTCGTAGCCCGCGACGGCGGACCTTCGCCCGACGACGTCGAAGAAAGTCCCTGCCTGCGTGCGCCGCTCAAGCTCTAGGCCGCTTTTTTTAAGCTCGAACTTCTGGATTGACATAACGCTCGTCTGGGCTCTGACGCCCGGAAATGTCGTAAGGATGAGGAGCAGGAGGCAGGTCAGGCCGGAGCCTGCGAGGCCGCTGGGCCAGGCGAGCCTCCTGCCCCTTTGAACTGGTTGAAGAGTTTTACACGGCCCGTCGCTCATCTTGTGATTATTGTCTGCCTTCGGTTGGCCCCCCGGTTAAGGGTGCGTATAATCTGCCGGTGGCTCTCATGCGGATAATTCGAGTTTGAATTTTCAGTCCGGCCCCACGGCTTACAGTATTTTTGTGCCAGGCCAGGCGCGGCCAGCTCCCACATTATTTTGCTTTGACTCCAGACATTACCATTCGTTTGAAGAATGGGGAAAGCTGTTTTTGTATGACACGGATTTCGGACGACGAGGTGGAGGGGCGCGTGCGCTCGACCATCGGCAGGGTTTTCCGTTTGCCGCCGGCTGATGACGCGAATGAACTGCAAATGGGCAACCCGCCGCAGTGGGATTCCCTGGGGCACATGCAACTGCTCGTCGAGATCGAGAATGAATTCGGCATCAGGTTCCAGACCCACGAGATCGCCGGACTGACGACCAGCGGGAAGCTTGCGGCGGCCGTCCGGGCGCACAGCGAAGCGCAGCGATAAATAGCAGAGGGGAAGCATGTCACACCTGGCCCGATTGAAGGCGGTCGTCCCGAAGGAACTGGCGGAAGAATTTCTCTCTAAGCTCCACTACGTTTCGGAGTTCATGACGGCCTTCGAGTTGACGGAAGCGCGCGACGCCGTCCGGTTTCATCTTCTGCCGGAGGGCGCTGGGAGCGCTTCGCAAGTCTCCGAGCGAATCATTGAGACGGCGCAGAAGATGTGCGGGGCGTACAGGCCGGGCGAACTGAAAGTTATCGCCACGGGGCGTGGGCCGGGCGATTTTGCAGACGACCCGCAGCCGCTGCTGGAAGCCCGCGGAGATTTGTTCCGCTACGGGCAGGGGCGCTACGGCTTCGGGCCGCGGCTGTTGGAATTGATGGAGGTCTTTGACGACCGGCTCCTTCAAGCGGCGAAACAATTCCGGGCGATCCCGCAGCAGTTTCCCACTCTCATCGGAGCGGACGTCCTGGAGCGCTGCCGGTATCTGCGCTCTTTCCCGCACTCGCTCTCGCTCGTCTCACACCTGCGCGAGGACCTGGGGGCCATTCAGGACTTCGCGCGGACGGCCCGCTGGGACGGGAACAGGTTGCTTTGCGACGCAAGGGACCTGGCAGGCATCGAATGCCTGCTGTCGCCTAACGTCTGTTTTCATTGCTACGCCTGGCTCAAGGACAGTCGCCAGCCGGAGCCCGTGGCTTACACGGCCATCGGCAAATGCTTCCGCTACGAGTCCGGCAACCTGCGCGGGCTGGAAAGGCTGTGGGACTTCACCATGCGCGAGTGGATTTTCGTCGGGAGCGAGGATTACGTCCTGCGGCAAAGAGAAGAGTCTCTGCGGGAGACCGTCCGGCTCCTGGACGAATGGCAACTGACTTACGAGATAAGGAGCGCGACCGACCCCTTCTTCATAGAAGACTATTCCATCGCCACGTTTCAGAAAGCCTTCGAGCTCAAGTATGAGGTTCAGGCACAACTGCCTTACGCTGCGAAGACGCTGGCCGTCGGCTCGCTCAACTTTCACCAGGATTTATTCGGCCGTTCCCTGAACATCAGTGGCGCTGACGACGAGGCCGTGAACACTGCCTGCGTGGGCTTCGGCTTGGAGCGGCTGGCGCTGGCCTTCCTGGCACAGCATGGCCTGGAGAAAAAAACCTGGCCCGCCGCCGTGGCGGATAATCTTCAATCCTGGTGAGAGTGCGGCCCAATTGTAGGAGCGTTCGATGGAAGAGTCCCGAAAAGACGGCGAGCATTTGATTCGGCTGGTGACGGAGAAAGATTGGCCCAGGCTCGAACCGCTCTGGCTGGAGCTTTATGAGCACCAGCGGGAGCACGGGATGCTCATTAAATTGCCGCCGGACGCTTATCGCCTGTGGGCCGAATCTTACCGGCCCCTGCTCGGTCGCTTCGGATTCGTCTTCGTCGTGGAAGAGGCGAACCTTCTGACGGGCTTTCTGGCAGGCAAGCTCCGGATGCTCCCGGCACACTTTGGCGGCCACCCGGTCGGTTGCTTAACTGAGCTATTCGTCAGCGACTCTCACCGCGGGCTTGGAATTGGCGAGAGGCTCATGTCCGCGGGGATTAACTGGTACAGGGAACACGACGTCACACGCTGCGAGCTACAGGTCCTGGCGACCAACCCCGGAGCGCGCAAACTTTACCGGCGGCTCGGCTGGGTTGATGAATTAGTCCAGATGATCCGGCAGGAAGAGCTTGAAAGGTAATCCGCCGGGCGGGTTCACAGCTAAGGCGCACACCTGAGCGTCTTCGGCGTCCCCTTCAAATTAAAGTTAGTGCCTGCGAGCTTGACCCTGATCGAGTGGGGCTGTCCGTCTTTCAAAGCGGGCGGGAGCGCGAAGGAAAAACCGTATTCGCCGTCGCCGATGCCCGCGTTGACTAAATCCTGGCGGAAGACGTCCGCCGGAATTATGCCGAGCAGAGTCTCGCCGTCATAAATCTCCACTTCCAGAAAAGCGCCGGGCCGGTTTTTATCCCAGGCCCACCCGGAAACCTGATTGCAGTCGGCCACGTCATGGAAGCCGTTGTAATCCGGCGTGAGAGTGCCCTTATCGCCGGGACCGGGCGCAGCCTTCCGCGCGGCGTTCGCCGCCAGGGCCATGACTTCGGGCGCGTCGGCCGGTATCGGCGACATCAAAAGCATCTCGCCCATATCCTGTATGACTACGTCCGGGCGCTCAGCCTTGATGATGTCCAAATCAAGAATGGGCGTCCACCTGTAGACCGTCCGGCTAAAGTTCTGCGGGAAGAAGGGCATCGTGTTGACGAAAGAGGAGTCGTGAAAGATGACTGCGCGCGGAAGAGACGTCCCCTTCTGTTCCATCGCGACGTATTCCAGCTTGTACGTGTTGAGAATGATTGCTTCCATCTTGTCCGAAAGCTTGAAGGGCTTGTCCATGATTGAGTTGGCTTGAAGCTCCTTGACGGTCATCAGGGCGTAAGAGGGTTGAAGCAGGCCCATGATTACGGTCTCTTCCTTTTTGGAATCGCTCAAGCCGAGCATCGCCGCGAGGTCGCCGTCCCTGACCTTCTTCACGGTGATTTCGCAATCCGATTCGGAGACGGGTTGCAGTTGCGGAAACGAGTGTGCCAGTTTACGTATCACGGCCTGGTAGGCGACAAAGGCCGCGTAAAAATTCCAGTGGCTGTAAGTCTTCGGAAAGAGCTGGCGACGCGATTTGGCTTCGTAAAGGGCCGGTCGCAGGTCAACGACCTCCACGTCCGAGCGCTCCTTCAAGTAGGCCAGCAGTTGATTCACGCGCGATTCGCGCAACATCTGGATGAGAGAGTCCGGCAAGTGCTCCGGGTAGATGGTCTGCTTGCTGGGCGCGATGACGAAGAGATAGCGTATCCCGCGCTGCCCTAGCCAACTGCGGCGCGCCTCCAGCGTCCGCCGCCAGTGCTCCAACTGTTTCTCGGTGAATAAGGGAAAGGCGCGACCTCCCTCCGGCGTGAACTCGTCCGCGAAAAAAAGCCAGCCGTCTTTCCCCAGGATTACCCGCGGGGAGGACGAGACGCCGAACCAGTTCACCTTGAGACCGGCCTGCCAGCCAATGAGCGTCTGGCGGAATCCGAAATTGTCGTTGAAATAGTCCTTGAATTTTCCAGGGAAGGCGGCGAGGGCTCCCGCGCTGAGCGAGACCGGAGGAAAGGACGCCAGTCTGCGATTCTCCCGCT
>DATEMM010000561.1:0-8672 GCA_035275605.1 Pyrinomonadaceae bacterium | reverse complement strand
CGCCTACGACCAGAGTAAACTGCAATCGAAGGGTAAGGCGGGCGAAAAGACTAATGAGAGGAACGATTCGGGCGCGTCCACGAGCGCCGCAGCTACGAGCGCCGCCGCCCCAACGCCCGCGGGCGGGACCCCAGTCTCCTTCAACCCCATCGTCCGCCTCGTCTGGCCGGAGGACAAGACCCTTTTCTTCCAGACGGCATACAGGCGCGTCTATTCGAACGAGCCCGTGAACACTTTCCAGCGCTGGCACAGGCTCAACCTGAGCATCCAGGCCGGGGCGTTGAAATAATTACGCTTGGGGTTTCGAGCGGCCCGCGCCGACACTGTGAGCCGTCCCTTTCTCTCTGTGCCCGCCTGCCCGTGTGCTATAGTTTGGCCGCGCCAAAGACCCTTTGCTCAAGACAGGAGAAACCCCCGATGATGTACAACAGCGTCGCGCAAATTTTCGAGGAGATCGATGCGACGCGTGAGCGCCTCAGTCAACGCGTCGAAGGTTTGAGCGAGGAGCAGGCACTCGCTCGCCCCGGCGCGGACGCTTGGACCGTGAAGGAGATCATGGAGCACCTGGCCATCATAGAGAATCGCCTGCTCTCCATGATGAAGATGATGCTGGCGAAGGTGGAAGGAGCGGCCGCGGCGGCAGGTGGTGGCGGGCCGGTCAAGATGAAGCCTTTCACCCTGGATCATCACATCGAGCGGAGCTTGCGGGAGAAATACAATGCGCCGGAAGCAGTGCGCCCGAGCGGGACTGTTTCGCTCGCGGACTCGCTGGCGAATCTCGCGCGCTCGCGCGAGGAGTTGCGCTCTCTACGCCCGCGCATAGAGGCGACGAGCCTGTCGGTCGCCACCTATCCGCACCCGGCCTTCGGACCGCTGGACTTCTACGAGTGGCTGGCCTTCGTCGGACACCATGAAGCGAGGCACCTGCGCCAGATAGAGTCCATGCTGTCGTCATGAAGAGAAGGCTGGGAGTCGTCGCCGTTATCTCCCTGCTGTGCGGGCTCGCTTCGGGCGGCCTGGCCGTCCGCTCCTACTTTCGCGCGCGAGAGCAGGCGGACCTCTTCCCCGGCCTTCAACGAAAATCAATCGAGCTGGAGGAGCAGTCCGACGCCGTCAAGGGCACGCCAGAGGAGCAGCGCTTGATTGAAGAGAGCCGCCGGTACGATCAGGCCGCGGCCCTTGCGCTCGCCTCCAAGGAGACGAATCGCCGGTGGGCCATGATTTTAGGCGTCGGCGGCATCCTGCTCATTCTTCTCTCGGTCGCGTTGATGATGATGCACCTCAAGAGGAAAGAGGCAGGTTCGACCGCCTGAGGCGCTTCGCCGTTTCCAGGTTTCTACGGCTTACCACGGCACGACTTGCGACCTTTCGCGCCGACCCATATAATCTCCATTAATTAAAGACATGGACCCTCGTAGCTCAATGGTTAGAGCAGCGGACTCGTTCTTTGAAAAGCCTAAGTAGAAAAGTAAACATCTTTCTATAGGGCTTTCAAAATTGGGTTGCAGGCAGATCACATTGCGGGTCGGCAAAAGCTCGCTTTCAGGTGTGCCTGTAGAACTCGCCAAACTCGGGGAAACCTAAGTTGCGAAAGCAATATGGCAATCCCGAACCAAGCCTCGCTTATTTTCTGAGGAAGGTCGAGAGACTAGACGGCGAGCGCGTAAAGCGAAGGTATAGTCCAGACCACAAACTTTGAGTAGTTACCGAATCGAAGGCGGCGAAAGCCGTAGTTGGCCGGCATAATCCGTTGGTTACAGGTTCGACTCCTGTCGAGGGTACACTCTCTTATCCCACCCCACATGTTTTCAAGTGCCAGACTACAATCAGAGGAAGTCTGATATTTTAGGCATGCCATTCGGGACAGCATGTAATAAGCTGCGCCGGATGGTGATGTTCGATTTATTGCAGCGGCACGGAGAGAATCGCGGCACAAAGCCGTTTCGGTCGGGCCATAATATTTGCATGAAGTGTAATAATGAGCAGACCCGTGCTCGCTCCATAAAACATCGCGGAACGGGCTCAATCACTCGCTAAACCCTCTTATTCTTAAGCCCGGAGGATTGATTTGAGCGATGCGGCAAGATGGAAAATATAATGGACAGTGAGTAGTGAGCAGTGGTGGAGCATGCGGTCAATCTGCCGCTACGCTGCAACACGCGGCAATCGTAATTACTGCTCACTATTTACTTCTTCATCTCCGGCACGTGGAAGACCGCGTCGGGAATCTGGACGTCGAACCTGACGGTCTTGACCAGGGTGACGACGTCTCCGATGGTCGGGATGTTGGTCTTGACGCGGAAGGGTATCATCCAGCCTTCGACTGTCCGGTAGTCGCTGTAGGTCTCCTTGATGGTGAAACTGATTTCGCTCGTGTTGCTGGTCTGGATGGTGTCGCGGCGCAGCAGCAGGAATGTCTTCGTAGAGATGTAGTCGGTCACCGGGCTCCCCTTCTCCGGCGTCTTGACGACGACGTAGGCGTCTTCGTCACCGACCTTCGACACCCGCCGGACCTCTATGCTCTTGAAGAGCTTCCTCCAGTTGAGCACGTCGTAAAAGTCCGAGTTGATGCGCGCATCCTCCAGAGACTTTCCGGCCTTCGTTTCGCCAGGCGAGAAGCTCGTCACCTCGCCGCCCTCCGTGCCGTCGAAATATTCGTCAATGGTGCCTAAGTTCTTCCCCAGGGCCGACAGCTCTATGTGCGTCGCCTCGGAATTGGGCGCCCGCGCGCTGATCGTCGCTCTCCCCATGATGCCCTGATGCTCAAAGTCCATCTCGGTCGTGAGGACCATCGAATTGTGCCTGCGCAAATTCTCCTCGCCGCCCATGGCCGCTATCACCTTCGCGATCAGCTCGTCGGCAGAAATGTTCGCTGCCGTTTCCGCGACGCGGCTTAACTCGAAATCGCCCTCGGGCTGCTTCATCAACAGTCCGGTGACTTTGCCCCCGGCGTCGCGCTTGACCAGCAGGCTGTAGGCGTCCGGCAGGTCCGGGCTGTAGAGCTTGTCCTTCTCGCGCTCGATTAGAGGATAGGCTGGCTGGCCCGGCACAACCATCGAGACCTTGCCATCGTTGAGCTTGATCTCCACCGTGGGGCCGCCTTTCATCTCGTAAGAGCCAAGCAGGTCTTTGAGCGGGCCGCTGTAGCTTGAAGTCACCGCCACGCTCGTCGCGCTCATCTGGCCCGCCGTCTCCTCTTTGATTCTGGAAAGCGTGAAATTGCCCTGCGGCTGCTCCAGGTATATCTCCGTCTCCGCCGCTTTATCCTTGACCGGCCGGAAAGTGACGAAGAAGCCTTCGGGCGCGTTGGCCAGTTTGTAGCGGCGACCACCTACTGATTCCAGTTGATACTCTGGCTGGCCTGGCACAGACACCCAGAGCTTTCCGTCTTTCATCTCGACAGTGAAGGTGACGGAGGCTTCGGTTAATAAATATTTTCCGACTTCGCGCGAGGGATCGACGGAAGCTTCCGTGCTCGCGACGCCGCTAGGTTCCGGCTTGCCGACGAGGTTTGACCAGACGGCCTCCATCGCGTTCGTGCCGAGCTGCGAGTCGGAGATGTTGGTCAGCATGACGAACCCAAGCTTCTGGTCCGGCATCATGGCCACCAGCGCGTTGAAGCCGTCTATGTTGCCGCCGTGCTCGACGACCTTGTGGCCATTCCATTCGCGCAGGAACCAGCCCAGGCCGTAGTGTACGTTGCCGGCGATCTTGTGCTGCGGGGAGACAAGCTCTCGGAAATTCTTCTCCGAGACCAGGCGCTTGCCCTCGAAGACGCCCTCACCCAGCATCAGCCGGAGCCACTGTGCCATGTCGCGCGCGTTCGAGTTGATCGCGCCCGCCGGAGCGGCCGGCGCAAGCTCCCGCATCGGCAGCTTCGTCGTCTCTTTGGTCTCCGTGTTGTAGCTGTAGCCGAATGCGTAGTCCTGGGACTTCGATGTCGCGGCGACGGTCGTGTTCGTGGCCCTCATGCCGAGCGGCTTGAAGATGCGTTTTTCTATAAAGGCGTCCCAGGTGGTCTTTTGCGCGCGGGCCACGACCTCGCCCGCGGCCGCGAACATGATGTTCTGGTAGAGAAACTTCTCGCCGAGCCTGGCCGTCGGCTTGGCCATGCCCGCCACGCGAATCAACTCCTCGCGGTTGAGCTTGCCAGAGACCATGGAGAGGTCCGTGCGGTCCAGCCCTGAGCGGTGCGAGAGCAGGTCGCGGATGGTGATCCTGGCGTCAGCCTCCGGGTCGCGAAGCTTGAAGTAAGGGAGAAACTTTTTCGGGGAATCGTCCAGGGAGAGCACACGGTCGTCCGCAGACATGGCCGCGGCCATCCCCGTGAAGGCTTTGGTGGAGGAGCCGATGGCGAAGAGCGTGTCGGGGGTGACGGGCAAATTGCGCTCGACGTCCTTGAGGCCGAGCCCCTTCATGTAAATCACCTTGTCGTCCTTGACGATGACGAACGAGACGCCAGGGATGTGATATTCCTTGCGCTTCTCTTCGATAACCTTTTCGATGGCCGCGAGGCGCGACTGTAGGTCCGGGTCCGTGGCCGCCGCTGTTTGCGTCGCGCCCCCTTGCGCACGCGTTTGTGCCAGGGCTGCCCGCTCTAAGGGGGCCAGGGTTGTGGCCAGGAGCAGAGCCAGGACAAGAAGAAGGTGCGAAAAGCGTTTGGGTGTCATATCATCTGGTCTCCTTAAAGCTCGGGTGACAAGAGTTGGCCAGCCTTTTATCGTCCGGGTCAGGCGGTTTCGAATTATACGCGGCCGGGAGAAGGAAAGTTTTTCCGGCGGAGCGTAAAAACAGTCTGTGCCAGGGGCGGCGACCACAGATGAAAAGAGAAGCGAAAGGAGAGCGGCGCGTGCGCGTCGGCGTGGACACCGGGGGCACGTTTACGGATTTCGTCTTCGAGGCGGAAGGAATGATGCGCCTCATCAAAATTGCGTCCACGCCCGCGGACCCTTCGCTTGCGATTACGGAGGGCCTCATTCGCATAGCGGAACTGGCTGGCACGCGCCTCAGCGAGATAGAGGTCGTCCACGGCACGACCGTCGGGACCAACGCGCTCCTGGAGAGGCGCGGCGCAAAGACCGCGCTCGTCACAACCGCAGGCTTCGAAGACGTGCTCGCGATTGGACGTCAGGCCCGGCCCGCGCTCTACGACCTGGACGCCGTGCGTCCCGCGCCCCTCGTGCCGGAAGACTTACGCTTCGGCGTCATGGAACGCGTCGCGGCTGGCGGCGAAGTCCTGTTGGAGCTAAAGGACGAGGAACTTTTCGCGCTCGTCAGGAAGTTGAAGCGAAAGCGTGTCCAGTCAATCGCAGTCTCTTTACTCTTCTCCTTCGTGCGGCCCGAGCACGAACGGCGAATCGCCAAGGCGCTCTCGGCGCTGAACGTCCCCCTCTCCGTCTCGCACAAAATCCTTCCGGAATATCGAGAGTACGAGCGCACCTCGACCGTGGTGATTAACGCCTACCTGCAACCATTGATGGGGGCGTACCTCACGCGATTGAAGGCGCGCGCGCCGCGGCTGCGCGTGATGCAGTCTTCGGGCGGGAGCATCTCGGCCGAGGTGGCCGCGAGCGAGCCCGTGCGGACCATTCTCTCAGGCCCGGCGGGCGGGGTGGTCGGCGCGCTGGGTGTCGCAAGCACCGCTGGGCTCCATAGCATCATCACGTTCGACATGGGCGGCACCTCGACGGATGTCTCGCTCTGCGATCGCGAAGGCTTGCGCATGACGAACGAGGCGAGCGTGGCCGGGATGCCTGTCGCCGTGAACATGATGGACATACACACGGTCGGGGCGGGCGGCGGCTCCATCGCGCGCGTTGACGAAGGCGGCAGTTTACGCGTCGGGCCGGAATCCGCCGGAGCGGACCCTGGGCCAGCCTGCTACGGGCGCGGAACGCTGCCGACGGTCACGGACGCCAACCTCGTGCTGAAACGCTTCGGGGGCAGGGGGTTGCTCGGCGGAGAGTTTGAGCTGGACGAGCGTAGGGCACACGAGGCTCTCAAGGGACTGGCCCGCGAGATGAGCGCGGAGGCGCGCCGCCCTGTGAGTGTGATTGAGGCGGCGCTCGGCGTGGTGCGCGTCGTCAACACGAACATGGAGAGGGCGCTGCGCGCCATCTCGGTCGAGCGCGGCTATGACCCGCGCGAGTTCGCGCTGCTGCCGTTTGGCGGCGCGGGCGGGCTGCACGGCGTAGAGATGGCGCGTGCCCTGCGCATCCCGCGCGTTATTGTGCCAGATGCGGCAGGCGCTCTCTCCGCGCTCGGCGCGCTCTCGTCCGACGTGGTCAAAGACTGGGGCCGGACGGTGATGCTGGAGGCGAGCGCAAAGAACTACGGCGGAATCGAGCGTGCGTTTCGAGAGATGGAGACCGAGGCGCGCGCCGCCCTCAGACGTGAGGGGTTCGCGCCCGCGCGCCAGCGCCACGAAAGGTCGCTCGCCGTGCGCTACAAGGGGCAGTCGTTCGAGCTTGCGATCAAATGGAAGCGCGGCGGGAATATCGCCGAAGCATTCCACCAGGCGCACAGGGCGCGTTACGGCTACGCGCAGGAGAAGAACACGGTCGAAGTAGTCGGCGCGCGCCTGCGCTCTCTAGGCATGGTCGGGAAGCTAAAAACTGGAGCGGACCCATCACGCGCCCGCAAAGCATCTTCACCCGTGCCGCGCGGTTTCGTCAGCGTCTATTTCGCCAAGAGCGCGTCGCGCACGGCCGTTTATGAGCGCGCGAGTCTAAATCCGGGCGCGCGCCTGCGGACGCCCTGCATCGTGACGGAATATTCGGCAACGACGATCGTCCCGCCGGGCGCGCGGGCCGCCGTTGACCAACACGGCAACCTGATTATCGAGCCATGAAAAGAGAGCGGAAGAAGTTGGCACAGAGGTTCGACCCGACGACGCTGGAAATCTATCGCGCGCTCTACACCTCTGTCGCAGAGGAGATGGGACTGACGCTTCGGCGCACGGCCTTTTCGCCGAATATCAAGGAGCGCCGCGACTACTCCTGCGCCGTCTTCGACGCCTCGGGCCGGGTGGTCGCTCAAGGCGACCACATGCCCGTGCACCTGGGCTCGATGCCGATGGCCGTGGCCGCCGCACTTTCCGAGATCGAAATCGGGCCCGGCGACGTCGTCGCCCTCAACGACCCCTTCACCGGCGGCACGCACCTGCCCGACGTGACGCTGGTCATGCCAGTGGTCGCGTCAGTGGTCAGTGATCAGTGGTCAGTGGTCAGTGAAAAACAGGAGGCGAAGAGCAAAAGGCGGCGAGCTATTGCGAAATCAAAACTGACCACTGACCACCGACCACTGACCACTGCCCTCGGCCACCGACCACTGACCACTCTTTTCTACGTTGCGAATCGCGCGCACCACGCGGACATAGGCGGCGCGACGCCTGGGTCTATGGGGCTGGCGACGGATGTTTACGGGGAGGGGCTGCGGATCCCGCCGGTCCGATTGGTGCGCGCGGGCTCGGTTGACGAAGAGATGTTGAGACTCTTGCTGGCGAACGTGCGCGGGGCGGGCGAGCGGCGTGCGGACTTCGAGGCGCAGATAGGGTCTTTGAAGACGGGCGCGACAAGGTTGCTGGAGATTGTCCAGCGCCGCGGCACGAGGGAAGCGAGTGCTTACGCTTCACAACTCATCGCTTACTCGGCGCGCCTGATGCGCCGCGCCATCGAGTTAATCCCGGACGGCGAGTACACGGCCGAGGACGCGCTGGACGACGACGGCGTCAGCTCCGGCGAAATCAAAATCCGCGTGCGCATCTCAGTGAAAGGTGACCGCGCGCAAGTTGATTTCACCGGAAGCTCTCAACAGGTCGCGGGCGCAATCAACGCGGTCGAGGCGATCACGGTCTCGGCCGTCTCCTACGCCTTCCGCTGCCTGGTCGGCGGGGACGTCCCGGCGAGCGCAGGATTGATGGAGCCGATTGACGTCATCGCCCCGCGCGGCACAATCGTCAACGCCACGCCCCCGGCGGCGGTCGCGGGCGGAAACGTCGAAACCTCGCAGCGCATCGTGGACGTGCTCTTCAAGGCTCTAGCGAAGGCGCTGCCCCGCAGGATTCCGGCGGCGAGCCAGGGGACCATGAACAACCTGACCATCGGCGGGATTGACGCGCGCACAGGCGAGGAGTTCGCTTACTACGAAACGATTGCGGGCGGCATGGGCGCGCGCCCACGCCTGGACGGGATGAGCGCTGTTCACACGCACATGACGAACAGTTTGAACACGCCGGCCGAGGCGCTCGAATACGCTTATCCTTTGCGCGTGCGCGCCTACCGCATACGCAAAAATTCCGGTGGGCGTGGACGACATCGCGGCGGCGACGGCGTCGTGCGCGAGATCGAAACCCTGGTCCCGGCGCGCATGTCTCTGCTCTCGGACAGGCGCAAGCTCGCGCCTTACGGACTGGAGGGCGGGGAAGAGGGAAAGCGCGGGCGCGGCGCGCTCATCCGCAAAGGGCGGACGCAGGCGATTGCGTCGAAGGGTAGCTGGCAGCTCGAAGCCGGGACGCGCGTCAGAATCGAGACGCCCGGAGGCGGCGGCCACGGGAAAAGTAAAAAATAAGGGCCCTGGTTCAATTTAAAAAGAGAACTGTTTACAAATCAAAAGTCAGTCCACCCTCCCCAGCCGCGTAGCGGCTGATTGAATTTAGCCCGGCCTTTCAAGGC
>DATEMM010000560.1:0-3515 GCA_035275605.1 Pyrinomonadaceae bacterium | reverse complement strand
TGCAAAGCAGGGCGAAACCATCTGATGCGAGCGCGCCTCCCCCAGTTCGCCCGCGCTTACACGGGCTCCTGAGCCATTGGCCCAATACAACCGGGCAAAGAAAAAACGGCAGGCCCACGAGCCTACCGTCTTCTGAAACTTCTGAATATTTTTGGTGGAGCAGAGGGGGATCGAACCCCTGGCCTCGGCATTGCGAACGCCGCGCTCTCCCAGCTGAGCTACTGCCCCACGATATTTACTTCTCTCTGTGCGCCTCTATACCACGTCTCCCAGAACCCTTCTCATGGTCGCCTGCGCCCGTCTATAGTACCGCTGACTGTGGCCTCTGTTCAAGTTGCCGTAATTTGGAGTGAGCGAATGGCAATTCGGACATAACAGCCGGAGATTAATCTCTCGGTTATTTAAGCAGTCTCCGTCAATATGGTCAATGGTCAAAGGAACTTTTCCGGTTACGGGATTTCGTTCCTGCCAGCCACATTGCTGGCAACGCTCCCCATACTCCTCTATGAAATAGCGACGAATATATCTGGATATACCAGTCGCACCGGCAACGCCTGTTTCTAAACCAGCTTTCCAGCGCTCTATGTATGCTCTGTATTGAGCCTGTAGTTGGCACCTATTGCTACAATAAACGGCGCAATAATCATTGACAGGATTGGAGCAGATTCGGCAACAGCGTGGATTCTTTGGCCTGGACATGGGGCGATATTATAACGCAAGACATTCTATTCCCAACGGCACGATTTCTTGGCAGGGACTTTAAGTTAGACTACCAGCGGCCGTTTCGATGGCTTCGTCCAGCTTTTCGATTTTGCGCCCGCCGCCCTGTGCCATATCCGGGCGGCCGCCGCCGCGCCCGTCCAGGGTCTGGCAGGCTTCGCGCATCAGGGCGTTCATGTCGCCGGGAGCGTCTGCCGAGCGCGCGAAGATGAGCCGTGCCGCCTCACGGTCACGCGAGCCAAGCAGGGCGATGGTCCGCGTGTGCGCGATGAGCGCCAGTGCCAGCCTCTTCAGAGATTCCGCGTCGCGGTCCTCAAGGACGCGCGCGCAGAGCCTGACATCGTCGCCCATGAGCGTCGCTCCGGCCAGCAGCTCTTCCGCCTCCACCCTGGCCGCGACCTCTTCGAGTGCGCGCGCGCGGCGGGCTAGCTGCTTATGCTCTTCCATCAAGCGGGCGACCGACGCTGCCGCTTCGTCACGCCCGACGCTGAACGCGGCGGCGACGGCGCGCGCCGTGCGATTGGCCCGGTTGTAATCCGCCAGCGCGCGGTTCCCGGCGACAAACTCTACGCGCGTCAGGCCCTTCGCTCGCTCGAAAGAGCGCACGGCGATGAGGCCGACCTCGCCCGTGCGCGAGGCGTGCGTGCCGCCGCACGGCGTCAAATCAAATCCCTCTATCTCTATCAGGCGCAGCTCACCCTCGCGCGCGGAATCTTTGCGCAGGGGAAGGTTTGCCGCTTCCTCCTTCGTCACCTGGCGGATGTGGACAGGATGGTCTTCCCAGATGATGCGGTTGGCTAGCTCTATTGTCCTGTCAATCTTCTCTTCGGTCGGTTCATCCAGGGCGACGTCAATCTCGGAATAATGCTCCAGCATGCGGAAGCCGCGCGTCTCGGCGTCGAAGAGCGAGACGAAAGCCTGCGACAGAATGTGCTGGCCCGTGTGCTGTTGAATATGATCCAGGCGGCGCGGCCAATCGACATGGCCCAGGACCCGCTCGTCCACTTTCGGCGCAGCGCCCTGCAAGACGTGCAGGACGCCTTCGCTTCCAACGTCTATGCACTCGACAACGCGCGCTTTGTCGAGCAAGCCCGTGTCGCTCGGCTGCCCGCCGCCCGTCGGGTAAAAGGCCGTGCGGTCGAGCGTGACTGCCACCCACCCGCTGACGCGCTCCGTGACCCCTGTCACGCGCGCCTCAAACTCCGTCAGGTGCGAGTCCTTATAATAGAGACGTTCCGTGGTCATTATCTTAAAGCTAGATGACCGGAGCGGCGCACGTCAAGAGAGCAGTAAGCAGTTTCTAAACAAATGCAGTGCAGATAGTCTCAGGTCTGAGGACTATCTGCACTGCACTCGTTCTCCGTCGAAGCGGCTTCACCAGGGGTCGTGTGAATGGCCGCAACCTTCGGCTCATCCCGCCACTACAGACACCCCCATAGACCGTACACGCAGAGAGCTACTCTGCATAAGAATCTGTAGTTAACACCACTGCAGACTTGATACGAAAAAGAACAGAAGGAGGTGACGCAGCCCCACCAGCTCTTGAGCCAGCCCCAGAGTCCCGGTCGAGCAGCCGCCGCACTATGATTAGCGAAAGAATTAGCCTTTCGCTCTGCCTTCTGCTTGTGACCCGGAGTTGGCTTGGAGACCTGCTGCTCCTGCTCCATGCATGCCCTATCGCCGGTGCAAGGAGAGCCACCGTCCGGCGGGTAGTAGACTTCATTAACAACGTTCCAGTTCGAGCCGTCATCCGTCGGAGTCAGGAAGTCTCCACTGTAGGTGTCGTCCTGGTATGGAGTGTGAACGTAGACGATGCCGTCCCAGTAACTGAGGTCGCCAGAATAGGTGATGAAAGTTATTTCATTGCCGTCCTGTGTGTAGGTATCCTGCGGGGGCTGGTAAGCGGCCCGCTGGAAGAGCCCGACCGGCCTGTCGGCCGAGGCCGTCTCCGGGACCTGTACGGCGCTGAGGCTATCCTCCCACCTAGGGGTCAACCCTTTCCTGGCAAACTCCCTCATGGCGCGCTCCAGTCCTTTATTCTTCAAGCGCAGTTTCTCAACATGACGTCTGACGGAATCGCCTTTGACTGTTTTAACCTTTTTCTCCGGCGTCCTCTCTGGGCCTGTCGAGTTGTCGGCCGCCGCGCGGGCCAGGTTTACCGAGTGGGGCAGGATCATCAGAAGGGAGAGGACTAGGACCATTGCGGTGGCAACCCTGACGTGACGGGCGGGCCACTTGAATCTCAACGACTTCACTTGTATGCTCAACATCGGAAATGCTCCTTTCACTGGAAGGGGTACGTTCAGGGCAAGGCAGATTCGAGTCCGCTAAACGAAAATCTGCCTTGCCTATTACTTTGTCTGGTGAACACCGACAGGGGCGAAAGAGCCTGGCTTTCCTGGCTTCATCATGCGTCTGTGCCGTCTCAAGATACTGCTCAAACGCCATTGGTGAGAGTGCTTCTACGAATGAGGTGCGGCGGTTCTTAGTGCCGGGAACCGTCCGCACCTCACTCGCCCCCCGTCGAAGCGGCTTACCAGGGGTGATGTGTATGGCCGCTACAGGCAGCGGAACATACTGTACACACAGACGGCTACTCTACAGAGGAATCTGAAGGTACCGCCACCGCAGTTGTAGTAGCCTATATAACAACTCCAGACGACGCAGTTCCACCAGTTCTTGAGCCAGCCCCAGAGCCCCGGCCGAGCAGCCGCCGCACTATGATTAGCGAAAGAATTAGCCTTTCGCTCTGCCTTCTGCTTGTGACCCGGAGTTGGCTTGGAGACCTGCTGCTC
>DATEMM010000559.1:0-8422 GCA_035275605.1 Pyrinomonadaceae bacterium | reverse complement strand
GCTGTGCCGGAGTTGATGACGCCGGGGGAATCGCGCCGCCAAACCACGCGCCGCCTCGCGCTCATCGCCGCCGGAATCATCGCGACCCTCGTCAGCATCCCGGCGCTCGCCTACGCGCTCAGGTTCACGCACATCCTCGATAGATTCGTCACTTAAAGGCAGTGGTCGGTGGCCAGTTAAAACTGATTCACAATTGACCACTGGCCACCGGCCACTGACCACTGCTTGCGGAGACTTAAAGAGTGTATAGAGAATTCTACGGCCTGAAAGAGTTGCCATTCGCGCTCACGCCCGACCCGCGGTTTATCTACTTCACCCCGTCGCATACGGAGGTGATGGCGAACCTACACTACGGGATCGAGAGCGGCAAGGGATTAGTCGTCGTCACGGGCGAAGTGGGCACGGGCAAGACGACCATCCTGCGCTGGATGATGCAGCGCCTGGATCGCACGGTGCTCGTCGCCTATGTCTTCAACCCGCGCCTGACCGTGCCGGAGTTTTACCAGCACATCACGACGCTCTTTGACGTTCGGGAGTGGGAGACGAAATCCGAGCTGTTGATCTCGCTGGGGCGCACCCTGGAGTCTCGCCACTCGCGCGGACTGCGCACGGTCCTCATCATCGACGAGGCGCAGGGGCTCTCGCCCTACGTCCTAGAAGAGATAAGGCTCCTCTCCAACTTTGAATCCGACACGGCCAAGCAGTTGCAGATCATCCTGACGGGGCAGCCGGAACTGCGCGACGTGCTCAACAATCCGGACCTGCGCCAGCTCAAGCAGCGCGTGGCCCTGCGCTGCGAGATCAAGCCCTTGCCGAACGTCGAGGAGACGGAGCGCTACATAGCTTCACGTCTCCTGGTCGCCGGGGCCGAGCGCACGGACATCTTCTCGCCCGGCGCAATCGATTACATCTTCCGCTGTTCGGAAGGCATCCCGCGCCAGATTAACAACCTCTGCGACAACTCGCTCCTGGCCGGTTTTGCCGCGGGCGAGGAAACCATCGGGCGCTCCGTTATCGAAGAGGTCGCGGAAACTTTCGACATGCTGCCGCGCGGCGAGCGCGGGCGACAGGGCGAGGAGCGCGAAGCGCCCGCGCGAATATTTACCGCCGCCGGGCGGGCGGAACTCTGGGCCGCCGGCACAGGCAGCGGCGGCTCACAACAAGGGGAAGCGTCGCCGCTGGCGATGCGCGAGGAGGCGAATCACGCGGCGACGCCCGAAGTCGATGAGGTCGGCGCGGCGTTTCGTAGTTCGGGCCTGATGGGAGAAAGATAATGGGTAGAGTTTACGACGCACTGAAACGTGCAAGCGACGCCAAATCTGGCGGCCAGGAAAAGAAGAAATCAGAGAATCAAAAGCGCCGCAACGGAGCGGCCGCGGGGAAGAACCTCTCGGCCGTCCCGCCGTCCGCGAACGGCGACGAGCATCCCTGGGACAGCTCGCCGCTTTTCAGCGGGGACGAGGCGCACTACTCAGCGTCCACTGCGCACACCGAGGAACGCGCCGGGTCGGCACTCTCCGGCGTTACGGCTTCGCGTGCTGCTGGGGCAACTTTGGACGCTGCCGGGGCGACGCACGCTGCGGAATTCATGTCCCTGGACATTTCCGCAGCGCGCGTCGAACCTCACCTGGTCGCCATCACGCAGCCGCGCTCGGCCTACTGCGAGCAGTTTCGCTCCCTGCGCACGCGCATCCTGCACGCCAGCGAGCGTAAAAAGATGCAGGCCTTCGTCGTCACGAGCGCAGGCGTCGCCGAGGGCAAGACCTTAACGGCGCTGAACCTCTCCTGGATGCTCGCGCAGACGGACGGCATTCGCGCGCTCATCATCGACAGCGATTTGCGCCAGCCGTGCGCGGCCGAATACCTGGGCGTGGACGCGCCCGTCGGCCTCTCCGAAGTGCTGTCTGGAAACGCCACGCTGGAGGAGGCCATCATCCGGCTGGAGCCCGCCGGTCTCTACCTGCTGCCGGGCGGCGAGGCGCGCGACGACGTGGCCGAGATTCTTTCCGGCCCGCGCTTCGGCCACTTGCTGGCCGAGCTTCGCCGCATGTTCGACTTCATAGTGATAGACGCGCCCCCCTTGGGCATCTTCACCGACGCGACCGTGCTGATTAACCGCGCGGACGGGGCGCTCCTGGTCGTGCGCTCAGGCAAGACGCGCTATGCGGCGCTAGACCGTCTCATCGAGCAGCTTCCGCGCGAGCGTATGCTCGGCGTGGTCCTGAACCGGACGGACGAGGAGCTGGACGAGAGTTCTTACTACTACCAGCGGCGCTATTATCGCCGCGAGGACAAGACGGCCGTGCCGCCCAAAGCGCAGGCCGCTATGAAAGAGGAAGGGGAGGTCGTCGCCGCCACTTGAAGACGCGCCGCCACAACATGCGGACCGCTCTTTTACTTCTCGCCGAAGCCTTTTTGCTCTTCGGCGGGCTGATTGTGGCTGTCTACATACGACTCGGCGCGGCCGACGCCGAGTACGAGTTGATCGAGCGGCACGGCTTCTACAAGGCTGCGCTCGCGGCAGGATTCTGCCTGAGCACCTTCTATCTTTACGACCTCTACGACTTCGTCATCATGCACGACCGGCGCGAGCTGGTGCTGCGGATGGTGCAGGCGTTGGGACTGGCGTGGGTCGCGCTGGCGTTTAGCTTCTATCTCTTCCCGCACCTGATGATCGGGCGCGGCGTCTCTCTCATCGCGCTCCCGCTCGCGCTCCTAGTGATGGTCGCGTGGCGGCTCTCGATTCACTGGTTTCTGGGCCACCCGCAGATCGGCGAGCGTATTCTGATAGTCGGCTCCGGCCCGCTGGCGATAGAGTTGGCGCGCGAGGCTCTGGGACGCCCGGATGCTGGCTTTCGCATCGTCGGTTTCGCCGACAACGACCCGGAGCTTTTGGGCAAGAGTCTCATCAACCCGCGCGTCGTGGGCTTGAGTTCCGAGATGGACAAGATCGTCCAGCGCGAAAACATAGACCGCATCGTGGTGGCGATGGGCGAGCGGCGCGGCCAGTTCCCCACGGAGCAGCTTCTACAGCTTAGCCTCTCGGGCAACGTCTCCATCGAAGAAGGCGCATCCTTTTACGAGCGCCTGACTGGGCGCGTCCACCTGGACATGGTGCGCCCCTCCTGGCTCATCTTTTCGGGCAGAGGCAGGCAGGCTCGCCTGAACGCCGTGGCGCGCATCGTCATGCATCGCACGGTCGCGCTCGTCGGCGCGCTTCTCTCGCTCCCGGTGGCCCTGCTGACCGCGATTCTCATCAAGCTGGATTCGCGCGGGCCCGTCCTCTACAGGCAGGAGCGTGTGGGAAGAAACGGACGCCCCTTCATGGTGATGAAGTTTCGCTCGATGCGCACAGACGCGGAGAAGGACGGGCCGGTCTGGGCGCGCTCGGCCGACGACCGCGTGACGCGCGTTGGGCGCATCATACGCAAGATTCGCGTGGACGAGATACCGCAGTTCTGGAACATCCTCAAAGGCGAGATGAACTTCGTCGGCCCGCGCCCCGAAAGACCGCACTTCGTCTCGCAGCTTGCGGAGGAGGTTCCCTACTACGAGCAACGGCACCTGATCGCGCCGGGGCTCACAGGCTGGGCGCAGATCAAGTATCCGTATGGCTCCTCGATTGAGGACGCGCGGCAGAAACTCCAGTACGACCTGTACTACATCAAGAACCAGAGCCTCGCGCTCGATGCCGCTATCCTGTTCGAGACCGTCAAGACCATCCTCTTCGGCCGCGGCGCTCGCTGAGGAAATATTTTTATGTGGCAAATTTGTCTTAGTAGTTGTCGGAGGTAAGGAAATGAAGATCAAGCATTCGCTCAAGTCACTCGCTCTCGCTCTCGCGCTTTCGGCGACGCTCCTCTCGTCCGGCGCGCTGGCACAGGACGCTTCACAGCCGCAGGAGAAGGAGAAGCGCGGGGGGCTGCTCGGCAAAATCTTCGGGCAGGACGCGAAGACTAACCAGGAGAAGCGCCAGCCGCAGGATAAGAACGCGCCCGCCAAACCGCCTTCCCAAAAGGGCGAGCGGCTGGAGCCGGACGACACGAGCGCACTGCCCGAAGACGTGCCGGCAGAAGTCCAGGCGGGGCGGCGCGAGCAGCTCTCCGAAGAAGAGGCCGCGGTCGTGCCCTACTACAACAATTTCCTGACGACTTACAGGCTCGGACCCGAAGACGTCATCTCCGTCTCTGTCTTCAACCAGGAACGTTATTCCCGCGCGGGCATCACGGTCCCGCCCAACGGCAAAATCAGCTACCCGCTCATCCCCGAAGGAATCGTCGTCGCCGGCAAGACGACCGAGCAGGTGCAGGAAGAGATCAGGAAGCGCCTGGATGAGTACATCATCGAGCCGCAAGTGACCGTCTCGCTCGACAAGGCCGTCTCTGCCATCTACTCGGTGGTCGGCGACGTGGCCCAGCCGGGCGTCCGGACAATGGCGCGCCGCTATAGCATCACGGAGGCGCTGGCGATGGCCGGAGGCGTACTCGACACGGGCGACAAGGCGAAGGTCGTCATCCTGCGCCAGCAGGCGGACGGCACGGTCAAGCCGATTTTCGTCAACGTCAAAGACATCGAACGGGGCCGTGCCAAGCAGATGGCCTTCCTCGTTCCGGGCGACCAGGTCGTGGTGCCGGGCAACCGCCTCAAGACCTGGAAGCGTGTCATGGACTTGCTCCCGGTGCTGAGCTTCGCGCGCGTCTTCACGGGAGGGTGGTAGGCGAGATGACAAAAGACTCCGCGCACAGGACGACGCCGCTGGCACAGTACATCACGGGGCGCTTGCGCCAACTGGGCCTCAAGCAGATAGACTTTTGTCGGCAGACGGGCTTCGACCAGGGACTCCTCTCGAAGCTGCAATCCTCAGTCATCACGACCGTCAATCTGGAGAGCGCGCTACGCCTGGCCGAGGGCTTGAAAGTTCCGCCGGGCGAAATCCTCTCGCTGCTCGGCAAGACGGACGCGCACCTGCTCTTGCAGAAGCTTTACGGCAATAACGTCTGCGCCGAGTGTGCGGGCGAAACCGTTGCGCCGGAGCCCATCCAGTCCATCACGGTCGCGGCGCAGCAGGCCTTCACCATGGGACGCGACATGACGCCGGTGCTGGTCATGCTGCGCCACCTTTCGGCCACGCGCCGCGCCCTCCCCGAAACCAAGGAACGCCTCGCACGCAGCGGACATTCATGAAAACAGTGAGAAGTGGTCAGTGGTCGGTGGTCAGTCGGCGCATACCGCGTCGTCGCCGTCCTCTGTCCGTCGCCTGCTCGACCCTGCTCATCGTTTCCTGCTTTTCGTTTTTACTGACCGCCGACCACCGATCACTGGCCACTGCTCATGCGGCGGGCGCGTGGGTGAAGCAGCGCTCGGGGTCGCTGGCGTGGCTGCACGCGGTCTATTTTCTGGATGAGCAGCGCGGGTGGGCCGTGGGCGGAAACGGCGTCCTGCTGACGACAGAGGACGGCGGGAAGACCTGGCGCGTCTCGCCTCGTCCGGCTGAAGATACCCTGCGCGACGTCTACTTTTCGGATGAGCAGAACGGCTGGCTCGTCTGCGAGCGCAGCATCTACGACCTCAAGACTGTGGACGAGCCGCGCACCTATCTGCTTCACACGACGGACGGCGGCGCGACCTGGAAGCAGGTCAACGTCATAGGCAAGGACGCGGACGCGCGGCTCGTGCGCGCGCTCTTCACGGACGAGGGGCGCGGGTGGGCTTTTGGCGAAGCCGGCGCTCTCTACACGACGCGCGACGGCGGCGCGAGCTGGGAGCGACAGCGAGTCCCCACGCGCCACCTGCTGCTCGGCGGTTGGTTTCTCAACAGCGAGCAGGGCTGGCTGGTCGGCGCGGGCGCAACGCTTTTGCAGACAGTTGACGGCGGTCAGACTTGGCGCGCTGGCACACTTCTTGGACAGGCGACCGCGACAAATGCGGGCGCGGACGCGGCGTCGTCGCAGCGCGTGCGCTTCACCGCCGCTTCCTTCGTTGATAACAGGCGCGGCTGGGCCGTCGGCGCCGCGGGCCGCGTCTTCAACACGCGCGACGGTGGGCGGACTTGGAGCCCGCAGGACTCCGGCGTGGAGTCCGACCTTTTCGACGTAAAATTCCTGGACGCGCAGGAGGGCTGGGCCGCTGGCGCGCAGGGGACTCTGATTCACACGACGGACGGAGGCAAGCGCTGGACGCTTGTGCCGAGCGGCACCACGCACGCGCTGGAGCGCCTCTGCTTCATCGGGCGTGACCGCGGCTGGGTCGTAGGCTTCGGCGGCACGATCATCACTTACACGCCCAACGCCGCGCCGACGCAAGCGCCCGTGATTAAAAAGACGTAAATGGTGGAGGAAGAAATGCAAGTTGAGATGCCGGACCTTAATCTCTCCCGATCTCGCGCTCGCTCTGTGGTGCGCGCGTTCGCGGCCCGCTGCCCTTTGAGCCTGACGCTCTCGCTCGTCCTTTCTCTCTCCGCGGCGCAGGCCCAGACCGGGCCTGCTGGCAAACAGCAGGCAGCGGAAAAGAGTGCGGCGACCACGACCGCGCCGGAGCAGACCCGCGCGCGACGCGCCGACGAGACGACTAATCAATCCGGCACAGAGCAAGCGGGCGCGGCCGACGCGGCGACCGCGACATCTACTGAAGAGACTGGCACAGACCGCCTGACTTCGCTTCGCGCGCAGATCGAGACGGCGAAGACAGACGCCGAGCGCTCGCGCCTGCGGCGCACGCTCATTGACTACCTCGTCGCGCTCGATAAAAAGAGTGAGGCCGTGTCGGAGCTTCGCATGATGTCGCGCGAGGAGAGAATCGACCCTGTCGGCTTCTACAACATAGGCAACGCCCTGGCGCGGCTCGGCGACACGGACACAGCGATTGACGCCTATCGCAAGGCGATCAAACAGCGCCACGGCAGCTACGCGCGGGCCTACAACAATCTGGGCGTGATGCTCCTGAGGCAGGGGCGCTGGGACGAGGCGCAGGAGGCGCTCCAGTCCGCGCTCAGGCTGGAGAATTTCCGTTACAGCGAGGCAAGCTACAACCTGGGCCGGGTCTACAGCGCGCGCGGCGAGGCCGACCTGGCGATACGTGAATGGAGCCGCGCGCTCGCGGTTGAGCCAGAGCACACGGACGCGGCCGTCGCACTGGCGCGCGCCTACGCCGAAGACGGGAGCCCTGAGCGCGGCATAGCGGTCCTGGACGCTTTCGTCACGCGCCACGGGCCGAGCGCCGAGATGGCGGACGCACGCCGTGAGATTCTTTACGGCAGCGGCGCGGAAGCCTCCACGACCAGCACTGGCCCAGCCAGAAATGCCAGCTTTACTCCGTCCGCCGCCAACGGCGCAGCGTCAACGAGCGCCCCGCGCGGCAACGTTCGCACGGAGGCCCTGACCTCTGCGAAGCCGGATGCACGCAAGACACAGGGCACCAAGTCCGCTTCCGGCAAGAATGCCTCGGAGCGTTTGCGCCCGCTGTCACTCGACAAAGAGACTTACTCCCTGTTGCAGCGCGCACGCGCGGCACGCGAGCGTGGGCGCGACGAGGAGGCGGCCAAGCTTTACCGCAGCGTGCTCTCGCGCAACAACGATTTCTTCCCGCCCGCGAATCTTGAGCTGGGTTTCGTCCTGGGCAATCTACACCGCTACGGTGAGGCCGCGGACGCCTTGGCCGCTGTGGCGAACCGCGAGGGCGCGCGTTACCCTATAGCCTATTATCACCTGGGCCGGCAGTACGAGCTGCTCGGGCGCTTTACTCTTGCGGCGGAAGCTTTCGAGAAGGCTGCGGCCGCCTACGGCGAGACCAATCCGCAGTTTCTACTGGACGTTAGCCGCGTCCGCGAAAAAGAGGGCGACGCTCAGGCCGCGCTCGCGGCGATGGAGTCCTACGTGCGCATCAGCAAGAGTTTGGGGCGCGCGCCGGACTGGTCGGACGAGCGCCTCTCGAAGCTACGCGAAAAAGCCGGACAGAAGTAGAAGCCTGGTCAATAGTAAATGGTCAATGGTGAATGGAGGACGGCCTCCTCTTTACCATTGACCATTTACTATTTACTCTCCGCCTTGTTAAGATTCCTCCCGTCAACCCCTTTTAATTCAAAACTGAATCATTAGCAGTGAGGAGGATTCTGCCATGAGTCTCTTTCGCCGGCGTCTACTGCTGGTCGCTTTGTCCCTCTCGTTGATTGCGCTCTCCTCTTTGACAGGTCGCAACGGTCAGGCCGCTTACACAGTGCCCGGAGGAGAGCCGGCCGAACTGTTCGTGGATTCTCCACAAAAGTCTGTCTCTTCCGGCTTCGACTTCGCCAATCTGGACAAGACGGCGAGCGCCTGCCAGGACTTCAACCGCTTCGCCAACGGCGGGTGGATAGATAAGAATCAGATTCCTCCGGCCTATTCGCGCTGGGGCAGGTTCGAGGTCTTAGGCGAGCAGAACCTGGACG
>DATEMM010000558.1:0-2197 GCA_035275605.1 Pyrinomonadaceae bacterium | reverse complement strand
CGGCCGTCTTCTTCCCGACCTATCTGTCAATCGTGGCGATCATCGCCGCCTTGACGGTCTCGGGTGGCATCGGCGTCCTGTCGGGAATCTTCCCCGCCTGGAAAGCCGCGCGCCTCGACCCGATAGAGGCGCTCAGGGCGGACTAAAGATATTTTTGATTTTAGATTTTTGATTTGCGATTGGAGAAAGACAAGAACTTAAATTTAAAAAGTCTTTAGTCCGCTTCCAATCAAAAATCTAAAATCGCAAATCCATGAGTATTCTACGTAGTGACATTTACGAAAACCTGAAGATGGCGCTTCAGACGTTGCGCCAGAATAAGCTGCGCTCGTTTTTGACGGTGATTGGCGTGGTGATCGGCGTGCTGACGGTGATGGTCATCGCCTCGATCATCAGCGGCATAGATGTCTCTGTCAGAAAGGAGATCGAGAGCTTCGGGACGCGCTCTATCTTCATCGCCAAGTTCCAGCCGGGCCTGCGCGTGGGTCGCCTGACGCGCGAGGAGCGCATGCGCAAGGAACTCACCTACGACGACGCGCTGGCGCTGAGGAGTTTACCCGCGGTCGAGTTGAGCGTGCCCTTCCTGGACATCTCGAACAACTTCTTCGGGCAAAAGTTGATGGTCACGGCTAACGGCAAGAGTTCGGCGGCGATTCAGTTGCAAGGCACGCTGCCCGATTATGAGCGGGCCGGAACCGAAATCGTTTCGGAGGGGCGCTACTTCACAGAGTTCGAGAATGAAACGAACCAGCAGGTCTGCGTCATCGGCGCGGCCGTCGCCGACACCTTCTTCCCGTTCGCCTCGGCGCTGGACAAGACCCTGGAGATAGGCGGCAACGAGTTCCGCGTCCTGGGCGTACTCGAAAAGCGCGAGTCGTTCCTCTTTGGCGGCGGAACGGACCAGCAGAACAACGTCATCTACATGCCTTACAACGTCGCGCGCAAGCTCAAGCCGAACGCCGACGATGTCTTCATCCTGGCGGTGGCGCGCGCCGGGATGATGGACGAAGCCAAAGACCAGATCACGGACATGCTGCGCGTGCGCCGCCAGGTCCCCTTCGGCCAGCCGGATAATTTCGGGATGGCGACGGCCGACTCCGTCCTTGACCAGTTCCGCGCCATCACGTTCGGCGTCGCCATCGCGATGGTGGTCATCTCAAGCGTCGGACTGATGGTCGGCGGCATCGGCGTGATGAACATCATGCTGGTTTCTGTCACGGAAAGGACGCGCGAGATAGGCATACGCAAAGCCATCGGCGCGCGCCGCCGCGACATCCTCTGGCAGTTTTTGATCGAGGCGATGACGTTGACGGGATTCGGCGGCCTGGTTGGACTGGGGATAGGCTGGCTGCTCACGCTCCTGGTGCGAATGATCGTCCCCTCTTACGTCCCGCTCTGGGCTCCCGTCGGCGGCTTCGTCGCCAGCGTGGGCATCGGCCTCATCTTCGGCCTCTGGCCCGCCTGGAAAGCCGCACGCCTGGACCCCATCGAAGCCCTCCGCTACGAATAAGCCGATTGCGAAATTCCGAGATTGCGGAATGCGGATTTGGGGTTGCGGATTTAAGAATGAGCTTGATTGTTCTTTTCAATCCGCATTCCGCAATCCCAAATCCGCAATTCTTCAGACTGCCACGGGCGCGGAGATGTGCGGGTGCGATTGGTAGTTGACGAGCTCGAAGTCCTCGAACTTGTAATCGAAGATGGAGTCGGGCCTGCGCTTGATGAGGAGCTGGGGCAGTGGGTAGGGCTCGCGGCTGAGTTGCAGCCTGACCTGCTCCATGTGGTTCGAGTAGATGTGACAGTCGCCGCCCGTCCACAGAAAATCGCCAGCTTCCAGGTCGCACTGCTGCGCAATCATGTGCGTCAGGAGCGAGTAGCTGGTGATGTTGTAGGGCACGCCGAGAAAACTGTCCGCGGACCTCTGGTACATCTGGCACGAGAGTCTGCCTTCGGCCACGTAGAATTGGAAGAGCAGGTGGCAGGGTGCGAGCGCCATCCTGTCCAGCTCGCCCACGTTCCAAGCGGAGACTATCAGGCGGCGCGAATCCGGGTCGGTCTTAATCTGCTCGACGACGCGGGCCAGTTGATCCACCGTCCGGCCGTCACGTGTCTCCCAACTCCTCCACTGCTTGCCGTAGACGGGCCCCAGCTCGCCCTCCTCGTTTGCCCACTCGTCCCAGATGCTGACGCCGTTCTC
>DATEMM010000557.1:0-14148 GCA_035275605.1 Pyrinomonadaceae bacterium | reverse complement strand
TGAGAATGGCGCGCCCGCCCGTGTCGTCCGCGAGGATACGCATGGGCTCCTGCGTGGCCGTCGCTTCCTGAAAGATGTTACGCGCCACGCGCGGCGAGCCCAAATCCGAGTAGTCGTTCCGGCTGGCGTCCACGGCCGCGTCCGCGAACGTGCCGCGCAAGTCCATCGTGTAGACGACGACGCCGGAGCGCGCCGCGTCGTCCGTCACACGCTTCATCAGGTCTAGAGCGTTTGAGCGGCGCGGGTCAACTATAAAGCCGTCGGACATGAAGACCACTAATTTGCGGCCCGGCAGGCTGGCGGAAGAGCGCATCAGGCTTTGCAGCACGTCGAACGTGGTGGCGGCGTCCGCCTTTGATTGAATGTTGATCTGGCGCACGCGATTCCTGACCAAATTCGCAATAGTCCTTCCGGCACCATCTCCTTTCGCAAAGTACTCGTTCTGTGTGGCCCGGACTAAGTACGCGAAGAGGTCGCGGTCCGTGCCGTTCTGTATTTGATTCGCGTCGTTTTCGCTGATGGGCACTTTGCCGCCCTGGATTTCGGTGACGCGCCGGTAGTTGAGCCGCGAGACGGCCTCCGTGAGCACAGTCTTGTTATCCGTCAGTTGTTGCAGGAACCCTATCTGACCGCTGGTGGAAACAATCGCCACCTGATCGCTCTCGTTCATACGGTTCTCTATGAAATTCGAGAGGGCCTTGCGCGCGCGCGCGAGGCTCGATTCGCTCAGGTGCAGGTCGTCAAGGAAAAAGAAGATCAGACGGCCCTTGCTCACTTCGCCCGCGACCTCACGACTGCCCCGCCCGCCGCTCACGGAAGAGGTTGTTCCTCGCGCGGCGGCCCTCACCTGAGAGGCTTCGTCGGCGCTCCCGGCCGTCACGCGCTCGAAAAACGAGATAACTTGCGGCTTCCCGTCCACGGTCAGCTCGAACTGTTCGGGCCGCAGGCCGTCCACAAAGCGGCCCTGTTTGTCGAAGACCATGAGGTCCGTCTGCACCAGCTCCGTCTTGATGCGTATGACGTCGTCGTCCTGGCCGGAAGGAGTTGGTTGGGCCGATTCCTGGCCGCGCAGCGTTGAGAACGGGGCCGCCAGGCAGGACAATAAAACTATGGTGAGAAGGGTACGACGGGTGGAAGTCTTCGGCAGGAACATCTTGTTTGACCTCAAATCTTGAATTACTGACAGCGACGATCCCGTGGGATTTGTCTTCCGGACCGACTCACGGGCCGGGCTGTTGGTGTGGGCGGGCGGGTGTCGCTTCCGGCGCGCCCTCGCCCTCGACCCAGATTTCGCCGTCCTCGTAGAACTCCTTCTTCCAGATGGGAACGGTCCGCTTTAATTCGCGAATAGCCCATTCGCACGCCTCGAAAGCGGCGCGGCGGTGCGGCGCGCTGGCACAAATCACCACGCTGGTCTCGCCTATCTCCAGGCGGCCCGTCCGGTGGACGATGCCTAAGTGCGCGATCTCGAAACGCTCGTGCGCCTCGCGCCCGAGCCGTCTCATCTCGCCAAGAGCCATCGGCTCGTAAGCCTCGTAAACCAGGTAGAGAGTTCTGCGCCCGCGCGTCCACTCTCGCACGTAGCCGTCGAGCGTGACGGTAGCGCCGCACTGCGGCGGCACGACGCGGCGGCTGATGGCGCCGACGTCCAGCGGCGCGGTCGTGAGTTCAAAAAAGTCTGCGCGCGTCTCTTCCGTTTCAATCTCGGAGGAAGAGCCGCCGCTGACCGGGGGGAAGACGGCGAGTTCGTCCCCGGCGCGCACTTCCCTCTCCCCACGAGCGTACTCCTGATTGACCGCGAAAAGAAGCGAGCGGCCGAAGCGCCGCCTGAGCTCCGGGTAGCCGGCCATTATCTCTTCAAAGGCGCTCGCGGCAGTCGCGGGCGCGCGCACGGTCAAAGAGATTTCGTCGCGGCCCGCTATCTCGCGCGCGGCCCCGAAGAAGAGGACGCGGACGTTGATACTCTCGCCAGCCCGCTCCGCTCTACCTTGCCCGTGCGTGTTCATTCGAGGTCTATATGCTTTCCGCCGTGCCCGTTGCCTTTGGCGATGCCGTGTATGCGCGCCCGCTCCTCGTAGTTCGAGACCGCGCGGGCGAGCAGGTCCCGGAGCCGCTTCAATCTTTCAGCGCCGGACCGAAGCTCCAGCAGTTCGAGCTTCACCTCCGTGTCCAACTCCATCGCCGCGGCGACGAGGAAGGAGAGGCGTTCGGGCTCGGTCGGCGGGAGTTCCGGCAAGCTGGCGCGCTCGTCGTTAATAATCCTGACGGCGCGCGCGATCCGCATAAACAGTTTCGAGACGTCGTCCGCGCGCCGCTCCAGGAGGTCCGCGTCCTCCTCCTCGTCCTCGAAGAAACTGACCCGGCCGACCAGGTAAGGGTCGCCGCGCTCGACGTAAGATTCCAGCCGGTAGCGAATCAGCCCGACGGTGAGAATATTCGAGCGCCCTTCCGTCAGGGGCTGCACTTCGGTCACTTCCGCGACGCAGCCGACGTGGCCCGTGGGGGGCACGTCCGTGGCCGATTCGGTGGCGTCGAAGTAGGAGAGCCCGAACATCTGGTCGTGGGCGCGTATGTCGGCGAGCAGACGTTGGTACCTGGGCTCGAAAATGTGTAGCGGGAGCGGCACGCCGGGGAAGAGCACCAGCGGGAGCGGGAAGAGCGGCAGCTCGCGCACGCCGCGCACCTTGTCTGAGGCTTCACTCATGGTCAGTGGTCAGTGGCCGGTGGTCGGTGGTCAGTTGGGAATCAGTTTTTAACTGACCACTGACTACTGACCACTGACCACTGCGTTGCGTTCGATGGCGCTCAGGGCGGCGGCCGTCGGCGCGTGCTCGGTCTCGCCTGCTCTCTCTTTCGTCACGCTCTGATCTAATTTTTGCGCGATCAGCTCAAGAATCTTGTCGGGCGATTCGTTGCCGAGAGCCTGCTTCTTCGCCTCTATGATGAGCTCGGCCATCTCCCTGGCGCGCGACTTGAAACGGTTGTCGCGGGCGATGAGGTCCTCTATGATGCGCCGCTCGCGCTCGTGGCGCGGGGCCTGTGCGTCCAGGCCGGCGGCGATGGCGTATTCGACCGGCACGCTCTGGTTGCGAATCATGACGTGCAGTGCGCCCGTCCGCTCGCGCGCCTCGTCCCTCATGCGGGAGAGTTGCAGGAGCGAATTCTTGAAGCCGAGCTGCCCGCGCAAAGTGATCTCGATGATGGGCGCTGGCTCCTCGCCCTCTGCGTCATAAGTGCGCGCCTCGCGTTCGACGACTTTCATCACGCCCTGGTAGACGGCGTCCGCGTCTTCCGCTCCGGAGACGTCGAAGGAGAGGCGCTGAAAGGGGCGCTGGACGTAGTCGTCTATGTGCCGCGCAGTGATCTTGTGCTCGTCGTCAACCTCCACCAGAAAAGCGCCGCGCTCTTCCTTGTACTCGTCTATTGAAGTGGGTTCGAGCGAGCCGGGGTTGAAGGCCCAGCCGTCCAGGTCAAAGCGCTTGTGCGTGTGGCCGAGCGCGACGTAATTGATCATCTGCTTCAACTCTTTGAGCCTGGCCACGGGGACGGCCGGGATGGGCCGGTTGGTCTGGCCTTCGACGTCCGTGTGCAGCATCAGGATGTTGAAGCGGCCAGCGTCGCGTGCGTCGCGGAGCGCATCGGCCAGCATGGGGATGGCGGCCGTGGCGCTCGCGCCGTACCAGTTGGTGCCGAAGATGCGAGCACCACCGATGTCCACGTAAGAGCCCGAGCGGTCGTCCTCGTCCCAGGGGACGAGCTGAAAGCCACCCTCGGGGTTGCGCTTTGGCTCAAGCAGCCTGAGGTAGCCCCAGGCCGAGAGCGAGCGCATCCAGCTATGGCCCGAGACGGCGTCGTACTGGTCGTGATTGCCTTCGATGGCGACGACGGGGATGCCAGCCTCTTTCAAGAGTTCGAGGCCGGCGATAGCGTGATTCATGGCCTGCGGGTCAATGTTGCGCCGGTCGAAGAAGTCGCCCGCGACGAGCAGGAAATCAACTTTGTTCGGGATGGCGTGGTTGATGATGACGTCGTGCCAGGCGTGAAAAAAATCCTTCGTGCGCTCTTCCAGATTGTAGCGGCGGCAACCGAGATGTATGTCCGCCAGATGCAGGAATCTCATAAAATGCTCTTTAACTCAGTCTCTAATAAATTCAAAAGCATGTCCGGCGAAGTCCGGCGCACGCGAAAACTCTTAGTTAAGTAGGGGGTATTATACGCCAGAAAGAATCCGCAGGAGAAATAGGTTGCGATGAGCTTGAGCGGGGGCGATTGCGTGCTAATCATTGACATTCACCTTTCAAGGGAATATCGTGCGCCCGGTCTCACTCCTCGCATCCCTGCTAATGAGCGCCTTTTCTTGTTAGGCTCACATTCCGACGTCTCCTTCGACGCCGCTGCCAAGAGGAGAAACGTCAATGCGATCAAGCCTTCAAACACTCCTGAGTATTCTTCTATTGCTCTGCTGTAGCAACGCCCTGGAGAGTTCCCACAAGATTTCGACTGACGTGAGCGCGGCCCCGTCCAACGCCCAGGCTGGTGTTTATACGCTGTACATGTCAACCAGCGGGAAGGACAGCAACAACGGCTTGACGCCGGGGACGCCGGTGAAGACGCTTCGAGCCGTTCAGAAGATATTGCACGCGACGCGGCCGAACGGGCTGTCCGAGGATGTAGAGGTTCGCATCGGGTACGGGACCTATCACGGCCAGACTGTGAGTTGGGATTACTACTCTCCAAACCATACCATCACCTTCATGCCGATTGATTACGCGTATGCGGGGTCTCCGAATCGGCCCGTGTTCGATGGAAACTCTGCCGAAGAATGGTTCTTCAAACTGATCGCGAAGGATGGGAAGCCCACCAATATACGTTTTCACTATCTTCGAATTCAGAAGTACGTGCCCGGAGGGATCATTTTTCGAGGTGATAGAAATGACTTCTCGAAGTGGAACGGACACAACGAGATTTACGGCTGCTACTTCTACCGCATCGGTAACAAGGGCACTACAAGCGCTACTTTCGGTTATGCTGCCGTTGACCTCGTCAACTCCGACCATAACACAATCGACAACTCACACTTCACCTACATCCGCAACAACTCGCCAAACGAGAGCCACATACACGCCCTGTACGTGGCACATAACAGCAGCGACAACATTGCCAGGCGTAACCGCTACTACAAGATTAACGGCGACCCGATTAAGGTCCGAGACTATAGCAACTTCAACACGTTCGACGGCGACGGCACCGACGACTACGAGTTGACGGGCAAGACGGCCTTTTATCAGGACTGGTATTGCATGGACACGAAGCTTTCCTCACGGTGTCCCAAGACCACAGGGGAAACATGTACCAAAGCCGTGGAATGTCCCTCATACGAAAACCGCTTTCGCTTCAACAAGCTCGAATGCGGGCATAGCGGCAGGGACATCTCCGTCTTCAGGTATTTCCCCGCGGACCCCACTTGCAATCCTCCAGGCTGCCCGCCACCGCCGGGGGTGCGCCTGCACACGGCTCAGAACACCAAGAACTGCCCGTGAAGAAGAGCCGACACTTCCGAACCTGGAAGCGCCGTCTCGAAAAGGACTACATCACCAGCGGAGTTTAAGGACGCAGTTCAAGATGGACTCGCGCTAGAGGCGAGTGCCTCGGTCTCATGGGTTCTTAAATTTGTAGTTGAAAAATATGAAGCCCCTGCGACTCAGGGCAGGAGTCGAATGGGAGCAGGGGCTTCTTGGCTCCGCGTTGCGGGAGGGGATTCCACTTTCGCGGGGCACTGACGGCCTCTCAAAGGGGGCGAGCGGCCGAAAATCAAATTGTGAAAGACCACCGGGAGCCGGGCCGTAATTTGAGGTGAGGACTTCTGGTCCGGCCCCCTTTCTTCTTGCGCCTCGTCAGGTGCGCGAGCTTTACAAGGGGGCGACTCCGGGCTGCATTCTCTTCTTCTCCCCGGAGCGCCTTGTATCGATTGTCAATAAAGCCGTCTTACGCCTAATCCTCTAATCTCAGCTTCCGTGACGTCAGTGCCGGAACTCTTTTGCCTCCGGCCCGTCCCGGAAATTTATTCGACCGCAGTCAGAAGGCCCTCGGGCGCGAGCTGTCGAATGGTCGCGAGCAGTTGCTCGACGTCGAAGGGCTTGTCCAGGAATTCGTCCGCGCCGTTGGCGAGACAGGCCCCACGCATCTCAGCGTCCGCCGCCGAGCTGATGACCAGCACCTTCGAGTGCGGGAGACGATCTTTCAAATAACCTAAAATCCGCATCCCCACTTCCGGCGAATCCGGCACCGGCGGCAGATGTAAATCCAGGATCGAGACGGCCGGCTCGTAAATCGTCGCGCGGCGCACGGCCGACGCTAAATCGTTCGCCGTCATGACCTCGTACTCGTCACACAGCGTCCAGAAAAGCTGCTGCGTGATGGCAGCGTCGTCGTCTACTATCAAGACTCTGGGCTTCACCTTGTTCCTCTCCTTGCTTGTTGCAACTTTATTGCAATGCTCATACCGCGCCTCACTTCGTCGCATCATTCGCGCACTATTTTTCGGAAATAGTATCAGGCATTGCAGTTCATGCGCACTGCGCCACGATTTGCCTAACGCGCCTGACGCGGTACGTGTCTACAGTGGTTGACTGATTGATGCGGCAGGTGTCTACAGATGTGGACAGACGGGAACATCACGGTTCCCCCGAAGTGGCACAAACTTACTTGCGCAGGGCCGGCGTCTCCGGCTCGGTTATGCCGAGCTCGGTGATGAGCCTGTGAAGGTATGAGCGGCTGATGCCGAGCCGTTTGGAAGCGGCGACCTTGTTGCCGCCTTCGGTCTTGAGGGCGGCGGCGATCATACGCCGCTTGAGCGCCACGGTCGCGCCTTCGAGCGTCGTTTCATCCGCCGCGGCCCGTTCTTTCGGCAGCGTGTGCTGCATCTTCTCCGGGAGGAACTCGACGCCGAGCCGCGGCCCAGTGGTCAGGACGACCAGGCGCTCGATGACGTTCTCCAGCTCGCGGACGTTGCCGGGCCAGTCGTATTCCAGGAGCGCCTCGACCAGCGCCGGGTCTAATTCCGGCGGCGTGCGCCCGTGCTTTTCGGCGGCCTTGGCCGCGAAGTGCGCGGCGAGCAGAGGGATGTCATCCTGCCTCTCTCTCAGCGAAGGCAGCACCAGCGGCACGACGTTCAGGCGAAAATAGAGGTCGCGCCGGAACCTGCCGCTCTCGACCTCCTTCTCCAGGTCGCGATTGCAGGCGGCGATCAGGCGTATGTCCACCTCAACCGTCTTCGTCCCGCCGACGCGCTCGAAGGCGCGCTCCTGCAAAACGCGCAGCAGCTTGACCTGAACGGTCGGCGTCAGCTCGCTGATTTCGTCCAGAAAGAGCGTGCCCCCGTCCGCCAGCTCGAAGCGCCCTTTCCTGGCCTGCACGGCCCCTGTGAACGCCCCCTTCTCGTGGCCGAAAAGCTCGGACTCGATGAGGGATTCGGGCAGCGCCGCGCAACTGACGGCGACGAAGGGACCGGCGGCGCGCGAGCTCTCTTCGTGTATGGCGCGCGCCAGCATCTCCTTGCCCGTCCCGTTCTCGCCCGTCAGCAAGACGGTCGCGCTCGTGCCTGAGACCGCGCGCGCCTGCTTGAGCGTCGCTTCGAGCGCGGCGCTTGCGCCGATGAGGTGGCCGAAGCCACGGCTTCCCATCAACTCGCACCGCAGGCGCTGAATCTCCTGCTCCAAGCGGTGCGTGCGCACAGCCTGCTGGACGATGTGCAGGACCTCTTCGGCGTCGAAAGGCTTTTCGAAGAAGCCGTAGGCCCCGCGCCGCACGGCCTCAAGCGCAGCCTTCTTCGCCTCGCTCGCCGTGACGACGATGACTGGGACAGAGGGGCGCGCGCCCCTTGCGGCCTCGACCACCGCCAATCCTTCGCTGATGTCGTCGAGCGCGGGCGGCAGGCGCAGGTCGCTGAGCACGACATCCACGCGCTCACGCTGCAACTGCTCGACGGCCTCCTCGCGCGTCGCCGCTTCGAGCACGCGATAGCCGTTCGTAAAAGCCCAGCGCAGCCCGCTCCGCACCGACGGGTCGTCATCGACTATCAGAATCGTCGCTCTGGTCTGTGCCTGCTCGGTCATGCGATTTCAGGTTGTCGGCCTGACGGAAACGGGAAAAGTGCTGTCCGGCGCGCGCGTCGTGTAGAAACGTGTGACCGGCGCGGCACTCCCGACTCTCTAACGATCAATTAATTTCTTTACTGGAGATACGCAAAAGGACTGTCGCGGAAGTCTGAAGTGAGAGGCGCCGGCCATCACCGGGCACGGCCGCTTTTCTCACTCGCTTCCGTGATCTCAATCGATGGTAGCACGATGCGGAAAGTTGTGCCAGACCCATATTCCGATTCGACCTCGACGCGCCCGCCGAGCGCGCGGACTAATTCGCGGCAGGTGTAGAGCCCGAGGCCCACACCCTTCGCCTTGGTCGTCGCGAACGGGCGAAAGAGCCGCGTGCGCTGGAACTCTTCGGTCATCCCCGGCCCAGTGTCCGAGACGCTGAAAAAGACGAAATTCTCTTCGGCCTCTCCGGCCTTAACAGTCAGCTTCCCCTTCTGCGCGCCCATCGCTTCGAGCGCGTTGATGACCAGGTTCTCGACCACCCGCTCGATCCGCTCGTCGTCGGCGACGGCGACGAGCGTGGAGGGCAGCTCAATCTCGATCTCGTGCATCCCGGCGGGCTCGGCCGTGCGCTCCAGGGCGCGCTTGATGACGGGGATGAGGTCTACAGGGCGCGGGCGCTTGAACTCCCCGCTCAGGCTGCGGACCGGCTCGCTTAATTTCGCGACGATGGTCCGCAGCTTGTCTGTCGCCTGCGTCAAAGACTTCATCGCGTCGGCGCGAAACTCCTCACGGTCGAACTGCTGCTCCATGTTGCCCACCAGGAGCGAGAGCGAGAGGATGGAGTTCTTCAGGTCGTGCGTCAGCATGGCCGAAAGCCGCATGAAGGACTGGAACTGACGCGACTCTGCCTCGCGCGCGATCTGCTCGCGCAGGCGGTCGCTCATGGCGTTGAAACTCTCTGCCAGGAGCCGTATCTCGTCGCTGGAACGGACCTCTATGCGCTGGTTCAGGTTCCCTCCGGCGATGGCCACCGCGCCTTCCGTGACGCGCTCGATGCTGCGCGCGTTGCGTCGCAGAAAGACGAGCAGCAGGATAGCCGTCCCCACTCCCACCAAAGCTATCAGGCCGACGCTCAGCCAGCCGACGTTTCGCAAACTCCGCACGGCCGCCGAATAGTCCCCAGCCACGGCGACCGAAAGGTCCAGCGGAGCCAGCGGCTGGTACGCGCCGATCCAGTTGTCGCCATCCGCCGCCTCGTAGAAACGCCAGCCGCTGCGCCCTTCATTCATCTCAGCCGCCAGCGGCTTGAAGGACGCTGGGAGGGCCGACGCCAGGGACTGATACCGTAGCACCTCGTTTGAGTGGTAGAGGGCGTTTCCGGCGCGGTCGAGCACGACGACCAACCGCGGCGGGGGCGACGACTCGGAGATGCGCGTCTGCGAAAGGGCAGCGACGTTGCCCGCCGCGTCATCCAGAAGCGCGTCAATCATAAGGTCTATGACCAGCGCGCCGCGTGCCGCCGAAGAGTTCTCTTCCGCGGGGAAGACTGGAATTGTGTAGCGCAGGACAGAGCCGAAGGATTCGCGCTTGACGCCGGAGCGCAGGGGCGCCTGCGCTCCGATTGACCAGACGCGCTCGTCCGCGCGCAGGCTCTCCGGTAAATACCCGCGCGTCTCGAAGCTCACCTGCGCCTCGCCCGCGCCCTTACTTATTTCCGCGCGAAAGAGCGGCTCTTTCGTTGTGCCAAGGCACGTCACCCCGACGTAATCCTTGCCCCCGCCCCTGATCAGGGCGCGGACCTCGCCCTGAACGTCCGGCGGGATGCCAGGCTCCGCGGCGGCCTGCCCTGATGATTCAGGCGAGAGCCTGGAGACCTGCGGCGCGTTCGTCAGGGGTCGCCGGTCGTCACCGCCCGCCGACTCGGACTCCTGCTTCGCCCCGCCGCGGACGTAATCGCGCAAGGCGGGCGAGCGGGCCAGGGCCGAGAGGGCGTCCTCGCGCTCGCGCAGCCTGCTTTCAAACTCGCGCGTGATGACCTGTGCCTCGCGCTCGACCTCGCCGCGCAGTTGAGTCTCGACCGCGCTAACACCGCTCCGGTAATTGATAAAGCCCAGCGTGACCACCGGGACGACGCTGATGGCCAGAAAGAGAAGCAGGAGTTTGCGTGGAGTACTCACGAAGAGATTATTTAGACCCTGATGCGCCCGAACTCTTTAAGCAGCGGCGCGAGTTTTTCCAGAACGCCGTCATGGCCCGCGGCGTTCGAGGCGACGAGGCCGTTGCGGTTCTGCACGTCCGGGCTGTTATAGCTGAGCGGCCCGCCGAAGAGGTCCGTCATGCGCCCGCCCGCCTCCGTCAGAATAATTTCGGGCGCGCACGTGTCCCACTGTTTCGTCCGCGGACTCAGATGTATGTAGACGTCGCATTGGCGCTCAATAATCAGTCCGACCTTGATGCCGACGGAGCCGCGCCGGATTTCTTCCCTGATTCCCAGGGAACGCACCACTGTGTCCATGCGCGGGCTCCTGTGCGTGCGGCTCGCGGCCAGGCGCATGCTCTCGATACGGCTCTCATTGGAGACGCGCGCACGCTCGGCCTCGAACCCTTCGCGCTCGACCCACGCGCCCGCGCCTTCGACGGCGCGATAGAGGACATCGGCGAGCGGCTGGTAGACCACGCCGAGCACGCTTCGCCCGCCGACGGCCAAGCCTATCTGCACGGCGAAATCCCCGTCGCGCGCGATGAAGCCGTTGGTCCCGTCCATCGGGTCCACCATCCAGACGCGCCGCTTCGTCAGGCGGCGCTCGGTGTCAACAGACTCTTCGGCGAGGATGCCGTCCTCCGGAAACTCGCGCTTGAGTCCCCTGACGATCAGCTCGTTGGCGGCGCGGTCGGCCTCAGTGACCGGCTCCGTGTGCTCGTCCGCGTCCACCTTGCGCTCAATCTCCAGCGGCACGTCGTAATACTGTAGGAGGGCCGCACCGGCGTCGCGCGCGAGCCTCAGCGCCACCCGCATCTCTTGTTCGTACCCGCCGCTCGTAGCTTTCATCTTTGCAGCCTTCATTCCCCGTCCTTGTTCTCAGAGCGCAGCCGCGCGCAGGATGTCTAAAGTTTCGTCTATGTCGCGGCGCGTCGTGCGGAAGTTCGTGATGCAGACGCGTAAGGCATAACGCCCGCGCAGGCTGGCGTTTGAAAGATAAGCGCGCCCACCGCGCTGCACGCTGTGCATGATGCGCGCGTTTAATTCGTCCAGCTCGCCCTCGGCCCGCGCCCGCGCCTCTTCGTCCCCGGATTCGAGCTGCTCGCGCAACTCAACTGGCACATAACGAAAGCAGCAGATGCTCAGCTCCGCGGGCGCGAGCAGCTCGAAATCCTCCGCAGCGCGGACGCGCTCCTCCAGATAAACAGCCATCTGGTTGTCGCCGCTGATGGCGCGGGCCACGCGCCCTTTGCCGTAGTAGCGCAGCATCAGCCAGATTTTCAAGGCGCGGAAGCGGCGCGATAATTCTATCCCGTAATCCCAGAAAGCGAACGCCTCGTCTTCCGCCTCCTCGTGCACCTTGATGTAATCGGCTTCGGTCGCCGCGAAGACCGAGCGCACACCTTTTTCGTCACGGAACAATAGACAGCCAGCGTCCACGGGCGCGTAGAGCCATTTGTGCGGGTCCAGCGAGACGGAATCGGCGCGCTCGATTCCCCGAAAGAGGGCGCGTTTCGCTTCGTCCATCGCGGCCAGCGCGCCGTAAGCGCCGTCTACGTGCAGCCACAATCCGAACTCTTCCGCCACCTCGGCAATTCGCGCGAGCGGATCGATTGCGCCCGTGTTGACCGCGCCCGCGTTCGCCACGACGCAGAATGGGCGCAGGCCCCTCTTTTTGTCCTCCGCCACACGCTCACGCAAAAGCCGCACGTCGAGCCTAAAGCTCGCGTCAGATTCCAGCACACGCACCTGGTCGCGCCCAAGCCCCAGGACGTCCGCGGCTTTCGGAATCGAGAGGTGAACCTGGTCGGAAGCGTAAATGGTCATGGGTGCGCCAACATTCCACAAGCCGCTGCGCGAAGCGTCCGCGCCCGCCTTGACGCGGTGCGCTATGAAGAGCGCGTTCAAGTTCGCCATCGAGCCGCCGCTCGTCAGCAGCCCGCGCGCGTCCTCTGAATAGCCGATTAAAGAACCCAGCCAGCGAACGACCGTCCGCTCGACCGTGGTGGCCGCGGGCGCGGAGCGCCAGGAGGTGACGTTCGAATTGAGCGCCGACGCGATCAAGTCCGCGAAGGCCCCGACGGGCGTTGCGGGCGAAGCGACGTAGCCGAAAAAGCGCGGGTGCCCGTTGTGCCGGCTGGCGCTGATGACTGCGCGGCAATCTTCGATCAGGCGCTCCATTGGCTCGCCCTCGATGGTGAGCGGTGCCGCGAGCCGCTCCGAAATCTGCGCGGCCGTCGCTTCGGGAAAGACCGGGAGTTCGCGCACGCGCGCGAAGTAATCCAGCACGAGCGCGACCGACTGCGCGGAGAGTTCACGCAAAGCCTCATCTGTGATGTCTAGCGATTTGGACACATGCTCACCTTATTGCCCCTGATTTTTAACACAGAGCCCGTGCCTGGACGAAACCCTCTTGCAGCCATCTATTCATGGCGCGTATATTTCCGGGTCAATTCGGTCGCTTCGGCCAATCTTCCATTTCCAGGAGAAGAGATGAACTTCAAGCGATTCATCGTCCTGTCGCTCTCTTTACTTTTGTCGTCCTCCCCCTTAATGGCACAGCAGGGCTCTGCGGAGGCGGCCCCGCCAAAGCGTATTCTCATTCGCGCCGGAAGATTAGTTGACGTGCGCTCCGGGCGCGTGCTCAAAGATCAGGCCATCCTGATCGAAGGGGACCGCATTCGAGAGGTCGGCCCAGCACAGTCAATGGGCGGGCGTGTGCCGGCCGGGACCGAGGTCATTGACTTACAGAACGCGACGGTGCTGCCCGGCCTGATAGACGCCCACACGCACCTGACCGGAAACCCTGAGCAGATCGGTTATTCCTCGCTCGGCATCTCCGTCCCGCGCGAGACTATCTTCGGTGTGCGAAACGCCCGCGTGACGCTCGAAGCAGGCTTTACGACCGTCAGGAACGTAGGCGCCGGGGGCTACTCGGACATCGCGCTGCGGGACGCGATTAACGAGGGCGACATCCCCGGTCCTCGCATAGACGCTTCCGGCCCGGCCATCGGCGTGACGGGCGGGCACTGCGACGAGAATCTGCTCGCGCCCCAGTTTCATTACACTAGCGAAGGCGTGGCGGACGGTGTGCCGGGCGTGATGCAGAAGACCCGCGAGATCGTTAAGTACGGGGCGAGCGTCATCAAAATCTGTGCGACGGGCGGCGTGCTGTCGAAAGGCGACTCGCCCGGCGCGGAGCAATTCAGCGATGAAGAGATTCGCGCTATCATCGTTGAAGCTCATCGCCTGGAGCGCAAAGTGGCCGCCCACGCGCACGGCGCGTCCGGCATCAAGCAGGCCGTGCTCGCCGGGGTTGATTCAATCGAGCACGGCTCCTTCATCAACGACGAAGACATACGCCTGATGAAGGAGCGCGGGACGTACCTGGTCCCGACGCTTTATCTAGGTGACTGGTTCATGGAAAACTACCAGAAGCTCAACGTGCCGCCTTTCATCATGGCGAAGGCCCGTGCGGTCATGCCCGTCGCGCGCCAGAACATCTCCCGCGCGTTCAAGGCCGGGGTCAAGGTTGCGTTCGGCACCGACGCGGCCGTTTACCCGCACGGCCTCAACGCACGCGAATTCGCCGTCATGGTCAAGCTGGGGCTCACCCCTATGCAGGCGATCCAGGCGGCGACAATCAACGCGGCCGACCTGCTCGGCTGGTCCGACCGCGTCGGAGCAATCGAGCCGGGGCGCTTCGCGGACATCATCGCCGTCGGCGGCGACCCTCTTAACGACGTCACGGAGCTTGAGCGTGTGCGCTTTGTGATGAAAGGCGGTATGGTGGTGAAAAACGAGATGAGTGGCAAGTAGTTTTAGCCACAGAGGCACGGAGACACGGAGAAGAAA
>DATEMM010000556.1:0-5638 GCA_035275605.1 Pyrinomonadaceae bacterium | reverse complement strand
GGAGGGACGATTGAATTATCAAGTTCAATCGTCCCTCCGGGACTCCCTTTATCTCACCATTCTATCCCCAGGGCTGAAGCCCTGGGCTAAAATCTTCCGCCCCTAACGGGGCTGTTGACTGCTTACTGCTCACTGCTCACTTCTTACTCATCACTCATCACTTCCTCTTCATCGCTTCTTATTCATCTACTGGCGCGAACGGTCAACTCTGTGCCGGGTTTTAGCTCAAGGTCGTCGCGGCCCTGTATGTAGACGGAGCCCGCGCCTGCGCCCGCTCCTATGGCTGCGCCGATGGCCGCCCCTTTGCCGCCGCCGGCAATCGCGCCGATGATCGCGCCGACGGCCGCGCCGATGGCCGCACGCTGGGCCGTGCGATTCGTCCGGTTGTCCTGCTCCTCGACCGTGGTTGTCCCTTCACTGTCCACGCGCACGTCCTCGCCTTCAACTGCGCGCACCTCTTCGATGAGCCCGGCGAAGGGAGCCGTGCGCCCGTCCCGCAGGCGTATCTGTGAAAAATCGAGCGTCATCCCCGAACGCCCTGAGAATGGGCCAGAGCGCTCAAGCCTTGAGATATACCCCTCAATCGTCGCCCCCTCGTACTGCGCGGGCGCACGCACGGTCATAGTAAAGCGGTCGCCCTTCTGTGACTGCGAGGTGCTGAGATTATTGTCGAGCACGGCCACGAACCGGGTCCCTTCGGGAACGCTCAAGATGTAAGCATCATTGCCCCTCTCAGCAGGAGGAGGAAAAGCCTCCGGCTGCGGGGCGCGACTTTCGACAACGGGCGGCGTGGGCTGCGGCCTGTTCCTGACGCCGTCGCTGTTGCGTGGCCTCGGGCCAGGATTCTTTCTGACGGCTGCCGTGCGCGCCGACTCCGGCTCGCCGTAGACGCTCCAGCGGGCCACGCTCGAAGTCTTGTCGTAAATGCTCTGGACGACGACCGGCTGGCCTATCTCTTCCGAGAAGATGCGGCGCGTCACGCGCAGGCGGCGGCCTTGCTCAATCGGGGTGAAGGTGACGCTGAACCCTTTGTCGCCGCTGCCGCTGGAACTGACCATCAGGTCGTCGCCGTTAAGCACGGCGCGTGTGCGAACCATTTGACCGTCACGGCCTGGCTCCGTGCGCTCAAGCCCATCAGCCTCGAAAGTAATGCGCGGGGCGCGTGTCGAAGCGATGCTCACCGTCATCCCTCGCCGCTCAAGAGAGAGTTGGTCGGGCGACGTGAGACGATTGACCAGCTCATCCATCGCGTTCTGGTCAGGGCCGAACGCGTAGGCGCTGAAGGCGCGCTCGGCGGCGGCCTGTGGGTCGTCGCTGCTCGCGACGTTGAGCCGGTAAACGCCCGTCAGGCGCGACTCTGTAGGATTCGTGGCGCGCGTATTCGTACTGCGTGCGCTCTGGCTTCGAGCGGCTGGCGGCGACGGGCGACGCCTCTTCTGCCCGTGCGCCGTCAAACTGATGCTGGCCAACGCTGCCATCAGCAGCACCGCCGTGAGGCTCCTTAGTCTGTTCATCTGCTCTTCCCTCCCGCTCACGTTCACTCTATCCGCGGCTTCTCAAACGAGGCGCGCAACGCGGCGCGGACGTTCACCATCGCTGCACGTCGAAAATTGTCCTCAAGGGGGTTTAGCTATTCCGGCGAAGGGAGAGGCGTGTCTGGGGCCGTGTCAAAGATTAGGACGACACGTCCCATTAATGCAAGTCCGAAGTAGTGTCCTGATTAAAAACCTGAAGCCTTAAGAAGCCGCCCGAGCAAGCCCCGAAGGGGCGAAATACAATAGCCTGGGGCAGCGCCCCTAGTCACAGACCGCCCATTGATGATAAGTCCTGAAAGAGCGAAATACATATTCCGCCCTGTCAGGGCTTGACGTTGAATGCTGTGCCAGGTTCCTGGGGCGTTGCCCCAGGCTCTCTTATTATCGCCCCTTCGGGGCTCTCGCATATGACGCCCTTCGGGGCTCTCGGACGACCTCCCGCAGATCATGTTATGTAATTCAATTCCTTAATTTTCAAGAAGCTCCTGGAGGCTGCGCCCTGTGCGCTGCTCGGCCTGCTCGGTCAGGGACGGGACGCCGCCTGAGCTTTCGTCCCGCGAAAGACGCTCGACCCGCCACATCGGGAAGAAGAGGTCTGAGAGGCCCATGAACGGCTCGTCGTGCGTGACGGCCCGCACCCAATCGTCGAACGCATTCAGATCAAGCCCACGCAGGAAGACGCCGGCCGCACTGACGCGGTCTAGCACGCCCCAGCACTTTTCGCGCGGGCTGTGCAGAACCAGGATGACGGCCGAGCCCTCCTTAATTCTTCCGCCGCCCTCGCCGTCTCTCATTCCGTTAGATTCCGTCTCAGTCATCTTATCCTTACGCCTGCCCCTCTACGGGAAGCAGCCCCCGCGCAAACTCACCCGTGCGTTTGACCAAATCGGGCTCGCCTCCCAGTCTTTCTATCTCGGCCACGAGCGCGGAGCCGACGACTGCCGCGTCCGCGTAACGCCAGGTCTCCGCGACCTGCCTTGAGTTGGAGATGCCGAAGCCGACCGCCACGGGCAAATCTGAAACCTCGCGCACGCGTTTGACCAGCCGCTCGGAATCCTCGCTCATACGCTCGCGCGCGCCCGTCACGCCCGCGCGCGAGACTGCGTAGATGAAGCCGCTGGCACGTTCGGCCACCAGCTTCAGGCGCGCGTCCGTAGAGGTCGGCGCGACCAGAAAAATCATATCCAGATCATGTGCCCGCAAGATGTCAGAAAATGCTTCCGCCTCTTCCGGCACGAGGTCCGTCACGAGCACGCCGTCCACGCCAGCGTCGGCAGCTTCCCTGCTCAGACGCTCAAGCCCGTATTGTAGAAGAGGGTTGAAGTAACTGAACAGGATGACGGGCACGCCTTTCATCTCAGCCTGTGCCAGTCCAACCATGTCCAGCACCTCGCGTATGCCGAACCCGTGCCGCAACGCGCGCTCGGAAGCCCTCTGAATCACTGGACCGTCAGCGACGGGGTCGCTAAAGGGCACGCCGAGTTCTATCAGGGTTGCGCCAGCCGCCGCCAATTCGACGAGCAGCTTGCCGGTGGTTTCAAGATCGGGATCGCCCGCCGTGATGAAAGGAATCAGGCCGCGCTTTTCCTCGCGCTTCAAACGGGTGAAAGCTTCTTCAATTCGGCTCATTCAACCTTGAATATGCGACCCCTTCAGGGTCGGAATCTATTAACGTATCTAACCAGGGGCGGCGCTCACCTACGGTTCGCTCTGCCCCTGGCTATTATATTCGACCCCTTTGGGGTCTAAATCCCTTTCTGACGATATTCGAGGGGTGGCGTGCTTCGCACTTGCCGCTGGCTATTGTATTTGCCCCCTTCGGGGTCTAATATTTTTCACCATGCTCCGCGACCGTGTTCACGTCTTTGTCGCCTCGCCCTGACAGGTTCACGATCAAAATCTGCTCCCGCTTCATCTCGCGCGCGACCTTGAGGGCGTGGGCCACTGCGTGTGCGGATTCGAGCGCGGGCGTGATGCCCTCTAATTGCGAAAGAACGTGGAAGGCTTCGAGCGCCTCCTCGTCTGTGGCGGAAACGTACTCCACGCGCCCGGCGTCGTGCAGGAAGGCGTGCTCCGGGCCGATGGAAGGGTAATCCAGCCCGGCCGAGACCGAATGCGTCGAAGCGATCTGCCCGCGCTCGTCCTGTAGCACGTAGCTCATAGTCCCCTGGAGCACTCCGGGCCGCCCGCCGCCCTTCTGGTTAAAGCGCGCCGCGTGCTGGCCCAGCGCGTCGCCGCTCCCACCCGCCTCGACGCCGATCATGCGCACGCCCTCGTCTTCCAGAAACGGGTGAAAGAGCCCTATCGAATTTGAGCCGCCGCCCACGCAGGCGATTAAACAATCGGGCAAGCGCCCTTCCCTCTCCAGAATCTGTGCCCGCGCCTCGCGCCCGATGACGCTCTGAAAATCACGCACCATCAAGGGGTACGGGTGCGGCCCGAGGGCACTGCCGAGCAGGTAGTAAGTCTCTGCGGGCGTCGCCACCCAGTCGCGCAGGGCTTCGTTAATCGCGTCCTTCAATGTGCGCGAACCAGAGTCAACCTCGCGTACTTCCGCGCCCAGCAACCGCATCCGAAAGACGTTGAGCCGCTGGCGGCGCACGTCTTCCGCGCCCATGTAGACGACGCACTTCAGTCCGAAGAGCGCGCAGACGGTCGCCGTCGCAACCCCGTGCTGGCCCGCGCCCGTCTCTGCAATCACGCGCCGCTTGCCCATGCGCCGCGCCAGCAAGACCTGCCCGAGCGCGTTATTGATCTTATGTGAGCCTGTGTGAGAGAGGTCTTCGCGCTTGAGGTAGATGATTGCTCCGCCGGCTTTCTCCGTCAAGCGTGCGGCGCGAAAGAGCGGCGTGGGGCGACCGGAATAATCCCGCAGGAGCGATTGGAGCTCGCTTTGAAACTCGGAGACTTCGCGCGCAGCCTCGTAGGCCGCGGTCAGCTCTTCGAGCGGGGCCATCAGAGTCTCCGGCACGAAGCGCCCGCCGTAGCGCCCCCAGTGCCCGCGCGCGTCTGGCTCAGTTTTCACCGTCGAGGTCATATAAGCGTCTCAAGCCAATCTCCCCGCAAGCTTATCACAAGGGAGTGCGGCTGGACGCCTCCGTGGTTGCGGCCACCACCGTGCGGTCGCGGCCTTCGCGCTTGGCACAGTAGAGCGCAGCATCCGACGCGGCGTAGAGAGCGCGCTCCGAAGTGGCGTGAGACGGGCAGGCGGCCACGCCCAGACTGATGGTGACAATCCCGACGCCCTCGACCCCTGTGGACGAGACGACGTGGCGCAGGCGTTCGGCGGCGACCAGGGCCTTCGCGTCGTCCACGCCCGCCAGGAGCAGCGCGAACTCTTCGCCCCCGAGTCGCGCCGCAGTGTCGTTGTCGCGCGACATCTCCACGAGCGCGCTTGCCACGTGACGAATCACGCGGTCGCCGGCCGAATGGCCATGCTTATCGTTGACCTGCTTGAGATGGTCTATATCGACCAGCACCAGCGCGCAGGGGATTTTGTAGCGCCGCCACCTCTCGACCTCCTGCCCGAGCGCCGTGCGAAAGCGGCGACGGTTCGAGAGCCCCGTCAGGTAGTCGCGGTCCGCTTCGGCGCGCAGCCGGTCAATCGTCTGCTTGAGCGCGATGAGCTGGGCCGCGCGCGCTATGAGCAGCGGAAGCTCGCCCGGCATTTGAAAGTAATCGAAGGCTCCGACGGCCATTGCCGCGCTGCGCCTGGCCACGCTTCCCTCCCCGTCGCCGACCAGAATCACGGCCACGCCGTCCTCGGCCTGTGACAGGGAGCGGGCCAATTCCTCCGCGCCGATTCCCTTCAGCTCCACGTCCAGAACGACCAGGTGCGGGCGCGTGCGGCTCAGGGAGACGAGGGCCGCCGCGCCCCCAGAGACGCCCACGACCACGAAGCCTGCGCCCTCCAGCGCCGCCGCGTAAGCTGCGTGCGAGGGTTCGTCCGTGACTAGGAGTACGCGCCCCTGGTCGCGCGCATGTGTACGTTCCTGGGAAGAGGCTCGCGCGGTTGCGCTCATAAATATTCAGAAAACTTTGCGAGTCTTAAGTTGAGATTCTAAGGGTGAGGTTCGCAGGGGTAACGTGCGGCAAGCTTTGCC
>DATEMM010000555.1:0-5268 GCA_035275605.1 Pyrinomonadaceae bacterium | reverse complement strand
CGGCATGCTCGGCTTTCGTGCGAAAAGTCGAAACTTTCGACTTTGCCGCGCATACTGATTTCCGCCAGACCATACTCCACATTGCGGCGGAAATCAAGACTTTTTCACGACTTAGCGGAAAAACCTCTGTGTTTTTTCCGTCACGCATAAATGCCGCGCATGCGAGTATCGTAGGCCACGCGGTCAATTGCCAGCATGTATGCGGCCGTCCGGGTGTCCACCGAATGAGAATCGGCGTAACGGCACAGGTCGTTAAAACTGGCGACCATCGTGTCGTGCAAACGCTCGTTGACGACGTCCTCGCGCCAGAAATAGCCCATCCTGTCCTGCACCCATTCAAAATAGGAGACCGTCACGCCGCCGGCGTTGGCCAGAATATCCGGGATAACGAAAACCCCTTTGCTGTGTAGAATTTCGTCTGCCGCCGCCGTCGTCGGCCCGTTCGCCCCTTCGGCCAGGATTTTGCACTTGATCCGCTCGGCGTTCTCCGAGGTGATCTGGTTCTCGGTCGCAGCCGGAACCAGCACGTCGCATTCGAGCTCAAGCAAATCCTCGTTGCTGATAAATTCCACGCCCTGAAAGTCCTCGAACGAGCGGGTCTGTTGCAGGTGTTTGAGGGCTTCGTGAATGTCTATCCCGTTCGGGTTATAAATGCCGCCGTGAACGTCCGAGATGGCCACCACCTTGTAGCCCGCCTCGTGCATCAGGCGCGCGCCGATGCCGCCGACGTTGCCAGAGCCCTGGACGACCACACGGGTCGTGGGCGGCGTCATCTTGTACCGCTTGATGGCCTCGTTGACGACGAAGAGAATTCCCCGCCCGGTCGCCTCGCGCCTTCCGCTTGAGCCGCCCAGATCGACTGGCTTGCCCGTGACGACCGCCGTGACGGTGTGGCGCGCGTGCATCGAGTAGGTGTCCATGATCCACGCCATCGTCTGCTCGTTGGTATTCATGTCGGGCGCAGGCACGTCCTTCTCCGGGCCTATGAAGTCAATCAACTCTGCCGCGTAACGCCGCGTCATGCGCTCCAGTTCGCCCATGGACATCTGGGTCGGGTCGCAGACGATGCCGCCCTTCCCGCCGCCGAACGGAACGTTGACGACCGCGCACTTCCAGGTCATCCACGCCGCCAGCGCCCGGACCTCGTCAATCGTCACGTCGGGCGAGTAGCGAATGCCGCCCTTGGCCGGGCCCCGCGCGAAGTTGTGCTGGACGCGGTAGCCCTCGAAGACCTGTATGCGCCCGGAGTCCATGCGCGTCGGGATGTAGACCTTCAGCTCGCGGTTCGGAACCCTCATCACGGCATAGAGGTCCGGGTCAAGGTCCAGAAGCTGCGCCGCGCGGTCAAAGCGCGACATCATCGACTCGAAAGGATTGTCCTCTTTGATATGTCGCACGTCGTCTGCCATTGCACTAATCGCTATAGCCATTCTTGCCTCCATCAACAGTGGCCAGTGGTCGGTGGTCAGTGGTCAGTTAGAATTTGTTCTTAACTGACCATTGACCATCGATCACTGACTACTTTTTCAAGACCTCGTTCATCGCGCCCGTGCGATAGCCGTGCAGGTCCAGCGTCACGTAGCGAAAGCCCAGGGCGCGGAACTCTCTGGCGAGTTCATCGGTCACTTCGCGGCGGAGCGCGCGCTCAAGCTCGGCGGGCGCAATCTCCAGCCGCACGAGTTCGTCGTGGTGGCGAACGCGGAACTCGCGAAAACCCAGGGAGCGCATGATCTCCTCGCCGCGGTCAACCGTCTTCAGGCGCTCAATTGTTACAGGCGTGCCGTAGGCTATGCGGGAGGAGAGGCACGGGCTGGCGGGCTTGTCCCACGTCGGCAGGCCCGCGCGCAAGCTCAACTCGCGAACCTCGCGCTTACTCATCCCGACTTCGACAAGAGGGCTGCGCACGCCGTGCTCGGCTGCGGCCGCGCGACCCGGACGATAATCACCTAGATCGTCCGTCGTCGAGCCGTCGAGCACGAAGGCGTAGCCGCGCGCACGCGCGAGCGGCGCGAGTTTGTCGTAGAGTTCCGTCTTGCAGAAGTAGCAGCGGTCCGGCGCGTTGGCCAGGTAACGCGGGTCGTCCAACTCCTCCGTCCGCAGAATCTCGTGCCGCCAGCCGAAGCGGCCGACGAGTTCCGCAATCTCTGTGCGCTGTCGCTCAGCTAGGCTAGCCGATTCGCCCGTGACGCAGAGCGCGCGCTGGCCCAGCGCTTCGGCGGCGACGTAAGCGACGTAGGAGCTGTCCACTCCGCCGGAGAAGGCCACGACGGCCGACCCCATCTCTCGCAGCAGGGAGCGCAGACGCTGCTCTTTCTCGTCGGCTTCGGGAGAGACGGCAAGGCTTTCCTCGGTCCGCCCGGCGAACGTCTCTGCTTCGACAATCAAACCGCTCGTCACAGTCTCCTGCTTTCACACAACGGGCGAGGAAATTGAAAGCCTCGCCGAAGTCTCACTCGATAATCTATTTGGGGAGCGTTATCTCACGCGTGGCGATGTTATCGCATGCAAGGTTGAACGGCAAGTAGGAAGACAGCGAATAAAGAGCGAAAGAATTGTCACCCCAAATTTGATGGATGAGCTTGCATCATTACGCCTACATCCTTCATACTTGCGCTTCCAGAACCTCCCCGGTGATTAATAGACGCGCAGGGTCACGCTTTCGGAAAGTTGCGGTTGCTTGCGATGCTTTCTAGCTCTCGCTTCCAGGCCATCATTCTCCTGACGCTCGCGCTCGTCTGCGCCCCATTCGCAAAGGCCCAAACCACTTCGACCGGCACGGACACGGAAGACGATTCCGTTCAACTCTTCCAGTCCGGGCAGGACGCACACGAGGCAGGCGACCTGGCACGCGCGCTCCAACTATACGAGCAGGCGATTAAGGCGCGTCCGGAATTTCCGGAGGCCGAGTACCAGCGTGCGACCGTGCTGGTCGCACTCGACCGATTGCCCGATGCCGAAAAGGGTTTTCGCAGGGCCATGGAATTGCAGCCCGAATGGTCGCTTCCCTACCTGACGCTCGGCAAACTGCTCGCCAGGCAGGGCCGCGCGGACGAAGCCGAAAAGCTTCTCAACCGCTCCGTAGAGCTGGACGAAAATAATTTCGTCGCCTTAGTTGTCCTGACAGACCTTCATCTGCAATCCAGGGCTTCGCGCGAGAAGCTGCGGCTCCTTTTAGAAAAATTAAAAAGCGCCACGGCGCGCGACCAGGCCAATGCGAATCTCTGGGCGGCGCGCGGTTCCGTCGAGCGCGCGCTCGATGATAAGACCACGGCCCTCTCAAGTTTCGACCGTGCGCTTCTGATTGACAGGCAGTCGGTCCCGGCTCTGGTGGCGCGCGCGCAACTGCGCGTCGAGGAGAAGAATTTCGAGGGAGCACTCTCTGACGCCCTGGCGGCCGAGCGCGCCTCTAAATCGTCGCCCGACGTCTCCCTGCTCGTGGCGCGGATTTACGCGCAGTCCGGGAGAACGGACGACGCGCTGAGGACGCTCGACTCACTGGACGAAGCGGGCCGCAATCTCCCGGAGGCCGTGTCCTTACGCAACACGCTGACGAAAGATTGCGGCAATCTCACGAAGGAAGAGCGCGCGGCCGAGGAGGAGCTGCTCAAGCAGCAGCCGCAGAACGCTTCCCTGCTCGAATGTCTAGGCGCGGCGCTGAGGACTACGGACCCGGCTCGCTCCCTGGAGCTTTATCGTCAGGCCGCCGAAATCGAACCGCGCAACGTGCGCTACGCGACGGGCTACGCTGCGGCGCTCGTGCAGGCGCGGCGCTTCGCGGAGGCCGCCGTCATCCTGCGCCGCATCATCGCCGTCCAGCCGGACAATTTCGCCGCGCACACGAACCTGGCGACAGCCCTCTACGAGCTGAAACAGTTCCCGGCGGCTCTCGCGGAGTTCAAGTGGCTCGTCGCGACCAGGCCCGAATTGGTCGTGGCCTATTATTTTATTGCCACCGCGCATGATTTTCTTGGAGAATACACGGACGCGCTCGCGGCCTACGAAACGTTCCTGGCGCGGGCGCAGCCCCAGACCAATCAGCTTGAGATTGATAAAGTCAACCTGCGTCTCCCTTCGCTCCGCAACCAGATCAAGCGGGGCCAGGGGTCGAAGAAGAAAAGGAATAGTGAATAGTAAATGGTAGATGGAGAAACTTTCCATTGACCATTTACCATTTACTAATCGTCGTTTCCGATTTACGATTCACGAGGAAAGGGTCGAAGACATGAACTCAACACTCTCCTGTCGGACGCGAATCGCTCTGAGTTGCTGTTTGCTGGTTGCCGTCGGTGTTGTCGTTGCACCCGAAGCGCTCGGGCAGGACAACCACCTGCCCATGATCTCCGCCCCGCCGCCCATGAAGTTCGTTTCGCGCAGCGAGCGGACGCAGCTTTCGGCCGCCCACGACGCGAAGGCACGCGCGCGCGCGACCATCGAGCTGGCCGAAGTACGCCTGGGCCGGGCCGAACAACTGACCGCCGAGCAGCGGTACGATGCGGCCAATGCGGAGCTTGGAGTTTACCAGGGCCTCATCGAAGACGTGCTCAGCCATCTGACAGAGAACAAGAAGGCCGCCAGCAAGATGCGCGACACGTTCAAGCGGCTCGAACTGGCACTTCGCGCACACTGCTCGCGCATAGAAGCCATCAGGCGCGTGACGCCTGCCGAGTACGCCATCCACGTTAAGACCATCTGCGAGTGCGCGCGTATGGCGCGCGCCGAAGCACTCAACGCCTTCTACGGGGAGACGGTCGTGCGTGAGCAGGCGGCCTCGCACGAAGAAGGGGTTTCCGCGGGCGGCGGCGCGGGCGCGAAAGAGGCTGCGCCGGACCCCGTGAAAAAACAATGAAGCGTAAACCTTTCGCGGCCGTGCTGACGGCGGCCGCACTCCTGGCCCTGTGCTGTGCCACTTTGGCGGCCTTCGCGCGCTCGCCCATGGCGCGCGACTACCTGACCGCCAAGGAAGTGGAGCGGGTCAAGGAGGCGCAGATTTTAGACAAGCGCATAGAGGTCTTCATCAAGGCAGCCGAGCGCAGGCTGCTTGTCCTGACGGGCGCGAGCGCGACCGCAGGCTCCGGCAAGCAGGTGCAGAAGGAAGCAGAGCGGTGGGGAGACTTGCCGCAGGGGACGCGCGCCGAGTTGATAATGGACATCGCCAACATCCTCGACGCCTCCATCACCAACATTGACGATGTCGCCGCGCGCGACGAGCACCACCCGCTGCTGGCCAAAGCGCTGCGCAAGCTGGCCGACGCCGTCACGCGCTTTCAA
>DATEMM010000554.1:0-2400 GCA_035275605.1 Pyrinomonadaceae bacterium | reverse complement strand
GAGCGCAACGCCAAGGCGCAGGCGCAATTGATCGAAGATTTGCTGGATGTCTCGCGCATCATCACGGGCAAGCTGAGATTGGACGTCCGCCCGGTCGAGCTTGTGCCAGTCGTCGAGGCGGCGATTGACGCGGTGCGACCGGCGACCGACGCCAAGAGCATAGAGCTTCAGACCGAACTGGACCCGCTGGCCGGGGTCGTCTCCGGCGACCCGGCGCGCCTGCAACAGGTGGCCTGGAACCTGATCGCCAACGCCGTCAAGTTCACCCCCAGGGACGGGCACGTGAAAATCCAACTGGCGCGCGTCGATTCACAAATCGAGCTGACAGTCAGCGACACGGGCCAGGGCATCACGAATGATTTTCTGCCTTACGTCTTCGACCGCTTCCGCCAGGCCGACGGCTCCACGACGCGCGCGCACGGCGGCCTCGGTCTGGGACTGGCAATCGTGCGCCACCTGGTCGAGCTGCACGGCGGCACGGTCCACGCGCAAAGCGAGGGACCGGGGCTGGGCGCGACTTTCAAGGTCAAGCTTCCGCTCTGCCAATTGCGGAATGCGGATTTCGGATTGCGGGATGAGAATCATGCCCAGGAACAATCCGCAATCCAAAATCCGCAATCCGCAATGTTGAAGGGTTTAAGAGTGCTGGTGGTGGACGACGAGCCGGACGCGCGCGTGTTGATTCGCACGGTCCTGGAGCGGCAGGGAGCGATTGTCACCGCCTCGGAGAGCGCGCGCGAGGCGTTCGACGCGCTCAGGCGCGAAGTGCCGGACGTGCTGGTCAGCGACATAGGGATGCCGGATGAAGACGGCTACGCATTAATCCGGCGTGTGCGCGCTCTGCCGAAAGCGGAGGGAGGAAATGTCCCGGCGGCGGCCGTCACAGCCTACGCGGACGAGGACAATAGGCGTCACGCCGTCGAGGCGGGCTTTCAGCTTCACGTCCCCAAACCCCTCGACCCGGAAGAGCTGGTGGCTGTGGTGCAAAAGCTGGCGAAGGGGGAAGGAGTCAGGGAAGGGGAATAGAAAAAGAAAGGCCGTCTTTAGACCCGAAGAGGTCGAATATGCTTTAGACCCCGAAGGGATCACATAAAATAGCCAGGGGCAGAGCAAACCGCAGGTTTGCGTCGCCCCTGGTCAAGCCCACACAAGAATTTCGACCCTGAAGGGGTCGCATACTCAATGTTGAATATGCGACCCCTTCAGGGTCGAAAACAATTCTATTACGCTAATCCAGGGGCGGCGCTCACCTACGGTTTGCTCTGCCCCTGGCTTTCATATATGACCCCTTTGGGGTCTCAATCCCTTTCTAACGATACTTGAGGGGCGACGTGCTGCGTACTTGCCCCTGGCTATCGTATTCGACCTCTTCGGGGTCTAAATCTTTTCGCGTTTCCGGCTCTGGGCGGCGCTCTCGGCTGTCCATCTTGTTTACGTTCTTGGCTGGCCCTGGCCGCTGCTGTCCTCCACGTTCTTCGTGCCGCTCTTCTGGCGCAGCAAATTCTTGATGCCGAAAAGCGATTCGAGCGCGTCCTGCCAGAACGGCGCGCCGACGCTGAGCAGCAGCGTCATGACGATTAGTCCCGTCAGGACGTACAGCCCGTGCGCGAACCAGGGCCAGGCCCCCACGTTCTCCCACCCGCCCGAGCGGCTCACCCAGTACCAGACCTGGCGCGGCTTCATGTTGGTAAAGCCAAAGCCCGTGTAGAACTGAGCGTTGTCCATGATGGCCTGCCTGCTCTCGTCGTACCACTGCCTGAGCGTCTCCGTGGCAGGGGCCTCGCCCCCGGTCTCTTTCTCGGCCAGCCGCTTGGAAATCTCGCCCTGCGTTTGCAGGATGTTGTTGCGGACCGCTTCGCTGACGGCGATGTTGCGATAGATGCTGAAGAAGTTGGCGTTGAGCAGGATGACGATGGCGGCGCTGATGATCAGCGCCCACGTCTTCATGCTCCGCGTGTAGCGCTCCTCAAAGCTCTGCATCACGGTCCCGTACCACTCGTCTATCCTGGCGAGAATTTTTGAGAGGTCGTCTCGCAAAGCCTGCCGCTGCTCTTCCGTGAGGATGGGGTTCGGGGGGAGCGGGCCGTTAATGGCTCGCTCAAGACACTTCTTCAAATCTTCCTTCGAGATGGAGTCGAGCATGAGGTTGCCCTTGAAGGAGACGCGCCCGAGCTGCTTGAGAGTGGTGACGATAGAACCATAGACGCCTTTGACCAGCGGGTCGCTGGCCGACAGATGAGACCGGCCCAGAATTCTCTGTAGCAACGGCGGCTTGGTCGCCTGCGCAGCCGACGCATCGCGGGAGTCTTTATCAAGCGCGTGGTAGACAAGTTGGACGAGCGACTGCTCGATGTGCAGCGACTTTATCTTGAACAGTTTTTTCAGGGCCGACTGAATGGC
>DATEMM010000553.1:0-4044 GCA_035275605.1 Pyrinomonadaceae bacterium | reverse complement strand
AATTAAGGAGACTGCGCCCGCGCTTCGTTAGGCTCGCACCCCTTTTTACTTCTTTGCCCATCGCTTTGCTTGGAGGAGATTCTGAGATGAGAATGAAACGATTGTTCGTTATCCTGCTTGCAGTCTCACTTTCAGCGCCCGTGGCGGCGCTCGCACAGCGAAGGAAGAGGGCTGCGCCGAAGGCAGGGGGCGCGCCCGCAGGAAATACAGTGTTACCACCAATCAATTTCACGCAATTTACGCTCGCCAACGGACTGCGCGTCATCCTTCACGAAGACCACTCGACGCCAATTGTCGCCGTCAACGTCTGGTACCACGTCGGCTCCAAAAACGAGGTCCCTGGCCGCACAGGCTTCGCACACCTCTTCGAGCACATGATGTTCCAGGGGTCCTTGCACCACGACAACGATTACTTCGTGCCCTTGCAGGAGGCTGGCGGGACTCTGAACGGCTCAACCAACACGGATCGCACCAACTACTGGGAGGTCGTGCCCTCGAACTTTCTGGAACTCGCGCTCTGGCTCGAATCTGACCGCATGGGCTACCTGCTCGAAGCCCTGACGGAAGGAAAGCTCGCCAACCAGCGCGACGTCGTGAAGAACGAGAAGCGACAAAACTACGACAACCGGCCTTACGGCTTGGTCAGCGCGAAGATAGCCGAGACCATGTACCCGGAGAACCACCCGTACCACTGGCTGACAATCGGCTCGCTGGATGATTTGACGGCCGCCTCGCGTGAGGATGTCTCGGCCTTCTTCCGCCGCTTCTACACGCCGAACAATGCCAGCCTTTCGATTGCCGGCGACTTCAACCCGGCGGAGGCGCGTATGCTGGCCGAAAAATATTTTGGCCCGATTAAGCGCGGACCGGAAGTCACGGCTCCCAACCCTGCGCGCCCCGCGCTCGAAAAAGAGAAGCGCATGACGATGGAAGACCGCGTCTCGCTCCCGCGCGTTTACATGAGCTGGCACACAGAGCCGCAGTTCACCAGCAACGACGCGCCGCTCGATCAGCTCGCCTTCGTCCTAGCGGGCGGCAAGGGATCGCGTCTCTACAAGTCGCTCGTCTACGAACGGCAGATCGCGCAGGACGTCTCGGCCTTCCACAACTCGCGCGAGCTGGCCGGGATGTTTCAGATTACGGCCACGGCCAAGCCCGGCGTCAAATTAGAAGACCTGGAGCAGGCCATTGACGAAGAGATAGCCAAGCTCAAGACGGATCCGCCGACCAATGAGGAGATGGAGCGAGCCTACAACGCGCGCGAATCTTCCTTCGTTTACGGCCTGCAAACCGTCGGCGGCTTTGGCGGCAAGAGCGACCAGCTCAACGCCTACGCGGTCTTTCTCAACCAGCCGGGCTATTTCCAGAATGACCTTCTGCGCTACCGCAACGTCACGCCGGCGGACGTCACGCGCGTGGCCAACGGCTACCTGACGGACAAACGGCTCGTGCTGACGGTCACGCCGCGCCAGCGCGGCAAGACGACGGGCGATCCTGCGCCGACCAATCCGACGGGCGCAATCGCAACCCCGTCGCAGCAGACCGGCGCGCAGACGACCGCCGCCGCCGCCACGACGGCCGCCAGGCCGGGCGGAACGACCCCCGCCGGCGTCCAGCCGCAAACGAAGACAGAGGCTGGCGCAACGACGCCCGCGGGCGCGGCCCCGCCGACCACGACGGCAAAGCGCGGCGCGGACAAAGGCCAGGACAAGTCTCAGCTCGGCGGACTCTACACCCAGCCGAAGCCGAAGGCTGACCCGCGCTTCCAGCTTCCGCAGGTGCAGCGCCGCAAGCTCTCCAACGGTCTGGACGTCCTGATCGTGGAGCAGCACGAGCTGCCGGTCGTCAACATGAACCTGGTCGTCAAGACGGGCAGCGCGGCCGACCCGCAGGACCGCGCGGGGTTGTCTAATCTGACTGCCGCCCTGATAGACGAGGGGACGAAGTCGCGCTCGGCGCTGGATGTTGCTAATCAACTGGCGGCCATAGGCGCGCGCCTGAGCACCGGGTCGGACTCGGACAACAGCGCCGTCAATCTCCTGACGCTCTCCAAGCACCTGGACCGCGCTCTGGAGATTTACTCGGACGTCGTCACCAATCCCGCCTTCCCGGACAGCGAGCTGGAGTTGCAGCGCAAGACTCGTCTGGCCCAGCTCATGCAGCGGCGCGACGACTCTTCGGCCATCGCCAACATCGTCTACTCGTCTCTGCTCTACGGCCGTAACCACCCTTACGGGCACCCGGCCTTCGGCGACGAGCAGAGCGTGCGCGCCCTGACCAACGATGAGGTCAGGCGCTTCTACGAAACCTACTATCGGCCAAACAACGCCGCGCTCATCGTCGTCGGGGATGTGCGGCCCGCGACCTTGATGCCGAAACTCGAACGCGCCTTCGCCCAGTGGCAGCGCGCCGAAGTTCCGGCGGTCAGCATAGAGATGCCGCCCTCGCGCGAGAAGGCGTCGCTCTATATCGTGGACAAGCCCGGCGCGGCGCAGAGCGTCCTGATGATCGGACAGGTCGGCCTGCCCCGCTCGACGCCGGACTACTTCCCGCTGCTGGTGATGAACACCATGCTCGGCGGCCAGTTCACCTCGCGCGTCAACATGAACCTGCGCGAGGACAAGGGCTACACCTACGGCGCGCGCACGGCGTTCGACTATCGGCGCGGCGCTGGGCCGTTCATGGCGACTGCGGGCGTGCAGACGGCCGTGACGAAGGAATCAGTCTACGAATTCATGAAGGAGCTGCGCGGGATTCGCGGCGAGCGCCCCGTGTCGGCTGACGAGCTGGAATTCTCCAAGCAAGCGATCATACGAGGCTTCCCGCGCACGTTCGAGACGCCTGAGCAGATCGCCAATCGTTTGACGGACGTGGTCGTCTACAATCTGCCGGACGACTACTTCAACAGCTACATTACGCGTGTTCGCGCCGTCACGGTCGCGGACATCAACCGCGTCGCCAACCGCTACCTGGACCCGTCGCGCATGGCAATTCTGGTTGTCGGTGATCGCAAGGTCATCGAGCCGGGTCTGCGCTCGCTGACGGATGTCGGACAGACCATCACTTACGTTGATACGGAAGGCCGTCCCGCGACGGAGAGCAGCGGCGGCGGTGGCGGCGGCATCACCGAGGGCGGAGGCAGACGCCCGTAACATTTAACTCTTCACGCGTCTTGCGAGGGATGAAAGAAACTTAAGGAGCCGCGCGGCAAGGAATTCCCGCGCGGCTCTTTTTTTTCGTAGACCGCATCTCGTTTTTCGTATCACAAAATTCTAATCTCAAATCTTTTTTCGCGTCATTGATAGAACTTTCCCGCGCAGGGCGGCGTATGGGTTTTCGACATCAGGATGGCACGCTCCCCGGTCGAGCCCGGATGTCCGAACTTCGCGCAGTTGGGTGACGAATAAATTTTGCCACGAAAGAAAAGCGCGCGGTGTTCTCATACTAGAAAGGCAGTCACGGTCGAAGGCGCAGCGTTTTCGATGGGCAAGGTCTGCCTCGCAACAGGGATATGACATTACTTGGAGATTTCCCCCTTTCCCTTTCGTGTCCGTAGGGAGGATGTTTTCCAAGAAGCAGATCACGGAAGGAGTTAGTTATGAAGAAGGTTGCTGTTCGCTTAGTCGTCGCGCTCATGGTGTGCGCGCTCGTGGGTGGTACCGCCCTCGCTGACAAGGGCAAAATCGTTCTCAACAAGAAGGGCGAGGTCAAGAGCAAGACCATCACCATCGGCGTGGACTTCATCGTCGGCGACACGCTGGTTAAGAAGGGCACTTACAAATTCAGCTTCGACACGAAGTCCAAAGAGTTGACCGTCATGGCCAAGGACAAAGAGGTCGTTGCCAAAACCGTTGCCCACTTGGAGCCCCGCCAGGAGGCCGCCTCCGGCGCGGACATCGTCCTGGCCCAGAAGGGCGCAAACCAGGTGCTCGTCAGCATAGCGTTTCAGGGGGACGGCCAGAACATCGTGCTCGACGGCCGCGGTGCCGAGACAGCCGAGGCCAGATAACACTCGTTCACTATTCTCCACCCGCCCTGTTCCGA
>DATEMM010000552.1:0-3090 GCA_035275605.1 Pyrinomonadaceae bacterium | reverse complement strand
GGTCTAAATCCTTGTTCAATTCTCCGGCTGACGCCTGTTTACGACATAGAGGAAACGCCGCTCGGATTCGGGAATGTGAACAGCTTGATAATTGAGCCCGGCTTTCTCGATTTCCAGTCCTAACCCTTCTCCAGCAAAGAGCAGCAGCGTGCTCCCGCGCGGAGCCCACCGAACCAGTTTCGAAAACATCTCCGTCAATCGTTCCAGGGCACGGCACGTCACTGCGTCCGCCTCCGGGGCGGCTATCTTTTCAAACCTCTGGCTGATGACCTCCGCTCTCTCCTGAAGGTTCAGCCGCCGCAGGGCTTCGCGCAGGAAGACCCCTTTCTTCGGCGAAGACTCTATGAGCGTGGCCCGCAAATCCGCCCGCACAATCAAACAGGGGATGATGGGCAGCCCCGCGCCCGAGCCCACGTCCGCGACGCGCGCCCCTTCAGAGAGGTGCGCGAGCGCGAGCAACGATTCCAGGACGTGCCGCGTCGCAAACTCCGTCGCAGGGCATGGCGCGACCAGGTGCAGGCGCGCATTCCAGGCCATGACCTGCTCGTAGTATTCTCGGAGGGCGGATATTTGCGGCGCGTCTAACCGCAAGCTGTAACGCGTGGCGCGCTCCCGAAGCGCCCCCACGAATTCATCCGTTTGTGACACAAAGCCGTCCATCAGATTTGAGGTTTCAGATTTGAGATGACGGCAGAGCTTAACCAACTTCGATGAGTGAAAGCAAAAACCCCGACCCGAGCCCCGCAGCCCACGGCACGCGCTTGAGCGCGGAGCATGAGAGCCTGGGGCGCGCTGTGACGAAAATCATCAGCGATTACGTGCGCGCTCTGGACGAGTTGCCCGTGACGTCCGACGCTGGGCCGGCCGAGCTGGAAAAGCTTTTCGACGAGCCGCTGCCCGAAACCGGAATCCAGGCGGACGAGATTCTGGCGCGCTTTGAGCGTGACGTCGTCCCGCACGCGATGCAGATTCCGAGCCCACGCTACTACGGTCTTTTCAACCCGACGCCGCTGCCGATTGCCGTCTGGGCGGACGCCCTCGCCTCCGCGATCAATCAGAACGGCGCGGCCTGGCGCAACTCTCCTTCGGCCAGCCTCGTAGAGGCGCGCGTCCTCGGCTGGCTGTGCCAGCTCGTCGGCTACGGCCGCGAGAGCTTTGGCACGCTGACGAGCGGGGGCTCCGAGGCTAACCTCATCGGCCTCAAATGCGCGCGCGACCATGCCGACAGAGGGGTGCGCGATGGTGGCGTTCGCCGCGCCGCGGGCGATTTAATCGTCTACGCCTCGGAGCAGTCCCACTACTCGCTGATTAAGAGCGTGGATATTCTGGGCCTCGGGCGCGAGAATTTGCGAAAGATCGAGACCGATAACCGCTTTCACGTCCGCACGGACAAGCTGCGCGAAGCCATCGAGCATGACAGGCGCGAAGGGCGCGTGATTTGCTGCGTCGCGGGCGCGGCCGGCGCGACCTCGACCGGCGTGATCGATCCGCTGGATGAGCTGGCGGACATCGCGCGCGAGTACGATTGCTGGTTTCACGTCGATGCGGCTTACGGCGGCGCGCTCGCGTTCTCGGAAAAGCACAGGGCTCTCCTTCGCGGAATCGAGCGCGCGGACTCCGTCACCGTTGACCCTCATAAATGGATGTTCGTCCCGTTCGCGTGCGGTGCCGTGCTGGTCAAAGGCGGCGGCACGGTGCTGCGCGACGCCTTCGACATCACGCCCGAGTACATGAGCGAGGACCGTGGCGGGGCGGACGTGGAATACGACTTCTTCCGCTACGGGCAGCTCGGCACGCGCCGCTTCAACGCGCTCAAAATCTGGATGGCGCTGAAATTCATGGGCACGCGAGGCTACGCCGCCATCGTCGAGCGGCAGATTGAGCTGGCACAATACTTCGCCGCGCGCATCGCCGAGCTGAAAGATTTCGAGCGAGTCGGCGAGGTCGAAACGGCCGTCTGCTGCTTCCGCTTTCTCCCGGACGCGGTCCGCGGGCAAAATGTTGAGGCGCAGGACGCGCTCCAGCAGGCGCTACAGCAGCGCGTCGAGCGCAGCCGCGAAGCCTGGTTTTCGTCAACCATCCTGAAAAACCGCCGGGCGCTTCGCGTCAACGTCAACAGCTTCCTGACCGAGCGCCGCCACGTGGACGATCTGGTAGAATTACTGCGGCGCGAGAGCGCGCATTTAACCGAGGAAGGTGCGGTCAAATGATTTTCATGAAAACCGGCAAACTGACGGCGTCGTGCGGCCTCATTGCCCTCGCAATCCTTATCGGCGCGGCCGGGGTTCTGGCCCAATCGACGGACGTCAAGTATCTTCCCGCTGTCACTTCGCGCGCCGAGTTCGATTCCATCTCGCGCTCTTACGACGCCGACACGCCCTACCCGCTCCCGCACGTCCTCTTCGTCATCGACCGCAAGGACAACAACAAGATTTACTACGTCAACGCCAGGCGCTACACCTTTCATAAGGATTTCGTCAACGGCAACTACCTGTCGCTGGAGCGAGGGCAGGAGTTTTTCGAGAACAACTACATCAAGCCGAATCGTCGCTTCATTCTTGGCACAATCGCCTACCAGACTCCGATTAAGCGCTGGACGTTCGAGTTCTGGGAGGGCGACCAGATTCCCGCGGACCTCATCAAGCTGACACATGATGTCATCAGCAAGTCATTCTTTGAGCCCGTCGTCTTCAAGCCGAACTCGCTTCGGCACGAGGAGTTGTCCACCTCGATCGAGGGCCTGGGCCGCGTCCTTCAGAGCGATATTTCAAAGGAGCAGGACTACCAGCCGCTGAACGTCACGCGCGGCATCGGGCGCATACACATCATCCAGAAGCTGGACGATCACGTTGAAATAGGCTCGAACGAGATTCTGATTCTCAACGAAGTGCCGGTGACTCTCCCGCCCGTCGCCGGAATCATCACGACCAAGCCTTCGACGCCGCTTTCGCACATCAACCTTCTGGCGAAATCCTGGGGTGTGCCAAACGCCTACATACGCAACGCGCAGGAGACCTTCAAGGAGTTCGACGGCTGGTGGGTGGTTTTCGAGACGAAGCGCGATTCTTACACGATTAAGCGCGCCGACCT
>DATEMM010000551.1:0-14486 GCA_035275605.1 Pyrinomonadaceae bacterium | reverse complement strand
AAATGTCGCCGAACAGGTGCAGGTCATTCCTTCGATTGAAGTCAATCTCGTTGATCTTGTTGACCACTTGGCGCATCAATGTGCCTGACTTCATGTAGTTGTTAGCCTCTTCAAAGACGTGGCGAACAAGCTGCGCTCGTGGGTCTGGCGACGAAAGCTCTTTCAGCGTCTTGAAAAGGTCGTTATTGATGAAATCCGCCAGAGCCTCGCCCGTGATGCCTTCCGGGTCAGCCGCCCAATTGCGCCAGCGAAGGCGCTCAGGAATAGGCGAATAATAGCTTTCTTCCAAAAGCTCTTTCTCTTCTTCTCGGTCGTCAAAGATTTTAAGAAAGAACATCCAGACGAGTTGATTAATGCGCTGCGCGTCACCATCAACGCCAGCGTCTTTCCGCATAATGTCTTGAATAGTTTTAACGGTTGTACTTATGGACATAATTTGAAATGTTCTCGCTTATGCAACTGAGTAAATCTTTTCCTCAAGTTCGCGCACGGCTTCAAAATATTTATCCCTGCCGCCGAATGCCTGAATGATTTCGAGCGGTGTGCCGTACCTATCGAACGGCTGTACCTTCAAAATCTTCGGGTCTTCTATATTGTCCAAGCCTTCATCAGCATACTTATCGAGCAAGGCTTCCAGCACGGCACGGGCTTTTTCTTCATACTTCGCAAAGTAGTTGCGCTTCTTCACATTCTCCGCACGCTCGCGCCGCGTCAAAGGCTTCTGTCCGAAAGCCACATGGCAGATTAAATCAAACTCATCAAAATCTTTTCCAACTTCATCGGCTAAGGCATCAAGCAAGACGCCTTCCTTTTCGAGTTCTTCAATAATTGCCTGTTTTTTGTCTGCACTTGCCCAACGATTCAGAAAATCATTAAGAGAGGCAAAATTCTTTTGCACCGCTTTCCGTGTGTAGTCATTTAGCGTTTCAGTGATTAGCTTTCCATCTTTGCCGTAATACTGTACGCGCTCGGAAACAAGTTTCACTTCAACATCGCCGACATAATACTTGGTTCGCCTTTGCCCTTTACCTGTGCGGCCAATCTGCACGCCTTCATCAACTATCGTTCCGTCTTCATCCGTCCCGCTTTCATCTGGCGGCACGACCGGCTCGTCTTCTCTCGGTTCGTAGATTTGTACAGGTTCGCCGTCAAACTCTTTGTCAGCGAAAAGTTCAGTGGCCTTTCTGAAATCAATTATTGTGAAATAAGCCTTGCCATAAGCCTCGTTAATGCGCGTGCCTCTTCCGATGATCTGCTTAAACTCAGTCATGGATTCGATGCGCTTATCCAAAACGATTAGCCTGCACGTTTGCACATCAACGCCAGTTGAAAGCAGTTTCGAGGTCGTCACAATCACGGGATACTTACTTTCAGGTAAGATAAAGTTATCAAGCTCCGCTTTGCCTTCTGCGTTATCGCCTGTGATCTGCATTATGTACTTACTGTTCTCTGCAAAGAGGTCGCCGTTCTCATTTATAAGCGCGCTTCGCATCCGTTCGGCGTGCTCTATGTCTTCACAAAAAACGATGGTCTTATCAAAACGATTCGTCGCCTTGAGAAATTCCGTCAACTTCTTTGCGACAAGCTCTGTTCGCTTCTCTAAGACCAGCTCGCGGTCAAAGTCGCGTTGATTGTAAACGCGGTCTGCAATCTCTTTTCCGTATCTATCTTTCTTGCCAGCTTCAGGCCGCCAGCCCGTCAAATCTTTATCAATGTCCACGCGAACAACTTTGTAAGGAGCAAGGAATCCGTCTTCGATGCCTTCTTTAAGTGAATAAGTGAAAACAGGCTCGCCGAAATAATGAATATTAGAGACGTACTTCGTTTCCTTCGGCGTGGCCGTCATGCCTATTTGCGTTGCGCCTGAAAAGTATTCAAGGATTTCGCGCCAGGCAGAATCTTCTTCCGCGCTTCCGCGATGGCACTCATCTACCACAATCAAATCAAAAAAGTCTTTCGAGAATTTCTTATAGACCTTCTGCGCTTCTTCCGTTCCGGTGATAGCCTGATAAAGAGCAAGATAAATCTCATACGCTGTATCCGCATTCCTGTTCTTTATCTTTGTCATGGCAGAGCCGAAAGGCTTGAAGTCATTAGTTCGCGTTTGGTCAACGAGAATGTTCCGATCTGCCAGGAATAAAATGCGCTTCTTTGCGCCAGCCTTCCACAAACGCCAGATGATTTGAAATGCTGTGAAGGTCTTGCCCGTTCCCGTCGCCATTACAAGCAAAATGCGATTCTGACCTTTGGCTATGGCCTCAATCGTTCGGTTAATTGCTGTCAGTTGATAATAGCGTGGCGTTTTGTTTTCAGGGCTTGGATAATAGTCCTGTGAGTAAATCTGTTTCTCTTTATTCTCTTCGATGCCCTTACGCTCACAATAGCGCCGCCAGAGTTCTTGCGGCGTTGGAAATTCATTTAATGATAACTCGCGCTCTTTCGTCCCTGAGATAACAGAACGATCATGCTCAACAAATCCATCGCCGTTTGAGCTATAAGCAAACGGAACGTCTAGGAGTTCGGCGTAAGCTAGGGCTTGCTGTATGCCAGCTCTAACTGTGTGGTTGTTGTCTTTGGCCTCGATGACAGCAAGGGGAATGTTAGTTTTATGATAAAGAACATAATCCGCGCGCTTCTTCTCGCCGCGCGTGTGTAGCTTGCCTCTAACAAGAATGCGGCCTTTCGTCAGCGATACCTCTTCTCTAATCTGCGTGTTTCTATCCCAGCCCGCTACATCAACAATCGCGGGTGTGATGAATTTTGTGCAGATGTCGCGTTCGCTAAGAAGTTTTTTATTGATTTCACTCATTAGGTGGAAGGTTTGTGAAATCTAACTATTCAGAGAAGGTGATGTTATTGATGGGCCTTTTTCGCCTTTGCTTTTGATTTACCATTGGGCGCTGTGAATAGGTCGCCCGGCTGACATTCAAAAGCGCCGCATAAACTCTCAATCGTGCGGAGTGCAATCATCTCAACCTCATCACGAAAAAGACGTGCCGCCATGCTGGGAGATAAGCCAGCGGCTTTCTGTAATTGGTAGGCCGTCGTAATGCCCTTTGCCTCTGCTAATTCTCTAATCTTCGTTTCAATCATAGCTCCATCTTACTTGAAACAAAATTCTTTCGCAAGATAGTAATATTACTATTGACAGTAGCATACCATCGGTAGTAATATATCTTTGTTGTTCAGGAGCATTAACCGAAAGGAAATGATAGAGATGACAGGCATGGACGAAAGCAGGATGCAGCAAGTGATTCAAGAGGCTTTTGACAAGGCTACAGGTTTGCGCCGCTGGCAGACCGCGATTGTTAAAGCCAAGCACGAGCTAGAAGAGAACCCCTACATACACTTTGACGGGCAGGCGCTTCTGATTCTTTCCCCATCTGGCGAAATATACAGCGCAAAATGGCTCTTGCCAGTGCAAGGCTTACCAGAGCGGCCAGCCCTGCTGGCATCGCGCGGCGGCGAGACTTGTCGAGCGGTACAACGAGACTTCGCACTAAAGCGAAACGGGATAGGTGAGCGCGCCAACGCTCCCTATCTCTTCACCTTTAACCTTCCCGATGAGAAAGGCAAACAGATGCAGAGAGAAGATAGCACGAAACGAAGGAACGGGGGCGAAAGATAATGGCAGGGCAAATCATCAAACGTGGAGATAAAACTTGGTTGGTGCGAATCTTCACGGGGCGCGACGCACAGGGCAGGCGTAGTTACCTAAACAAGACCATAAAGGGTAATAAGAAAGATGCTGAGACTTATCTAAGTAAGACCCTAGCGGCAATTAGCACGGATACATTCATTGAGCTATCTACACTGACGTTTGGTGAATACCTCGACAAATGGCTTGAAACCGCTGCCCGGCCTCGCCTGTCTGAGCGTGGATTTGCCGCCTACAGCATCGCCCTCAATCTTTACGTGCGCCCTGTGCTGGGTAATAAAAGAATATCCGAAATTCGAGCGCAAGATATTCAATCGCTTTACGCGGATATGCAAGAGCGCGGCCTTGCCGCCAGCACAGTACACCATGCACACACGCCGCTTTCTTCTGCATTCAAGCAGGCCGTCAAATGGCGAATGGTGGCACAAGACCCTACTTCGTTGGTTGAATTGCCCCGCATTCGCCAGAAAGAGATGCGCGCCTTTTCACCTAAAGAGGCGGCAAGTTTTCTTGCTTCGGCTGCTCAAGATCGCTGGGCCGTGCTGTTTACTCTAGCCCTAACTACAGGAATGCGCCCCGAAGAATACTTCGGACTTCAATGGAAAGATATTGATCTTGAGCACGGTGTTCTCACCGTTCAACGTTCCCTGATATGGAAAAGTAACAAAAGCGGAGATTGGTATTTTGGAGAATTGAAAACTACGCGCAGTCGGCGCAGCATTCCTCTTCCCGCTTCGCTTGTACGCTCACTGGCAGAGCATAAGCGCCATCAGGCTGAGCAGAGACTTAAAGCGGGGCCAGCATATCAAAACCTTGATCTTGTCTTTGCCTCAGCGACAGGGACGCCTTTAATCCGCCTGGACATCACACGTCGCCACTTCAAGCCTATATTGAAACGGGCGGGTTTGACTGAATCCTTTCGGCTGTACGATCTGCGCCACAGTTGCGCGACACTTCTTCTGGCGGCCAACGAGCACCCGAAAGTGGTTTCTGAGCGATTAGGACATGCGAGCGTCACTTTGACTTTAGATACCTATTCTCACGTTCTTCCTACCATGCAACAAGCAGCGTCCGACAAACTCGAAAACATGCTGTTTTCCCAAGTTGGCACACTATAGGCACACAACCCGTTTGAATTAGTTCTTTATAAAAGCGTATCTTATTGATTGATTGCAGTTTGCGGATTAGAAAACGTAAGAGCCGCTTTACTGCGAGGGTAAAGCGGCTCATCGTGCCGGTGGGGTGCGAGGCGACGCTCAAACGAGCACCATTGCTCCTACCGGCGAACTCGTGCGACCTGCGACTGGCCGGAGCGCATCTCTATGTTCTTGGCAAACTTGACAGGCTTCTGCGCGTCCAGCTCGATTGTCACAACGTCCCCTTCCCGAACCTCTTTCAGCGAGACGACCCTCCCGTCCACAGTCACCTTCGTCCCCTCACGGTCCACTGCTATCACGTGCTCCAGCCCGGAGCGCGCCATCACCGAAATGTGCGATTCCGCCACCTCGACCACCTTGGCCTGCGCGATGCGCGTCTCCGTGTCGTCGTCTCCACCGCGCGCGGCGGCCAGATTCGTATTCGTAAAGACCGTCAGTAACAAAGCCGCCATCAGACCCGAGAGGGTTTTTCGTCTCATCAGCCGTCCTCCAAACTTTTTCGGGAAGATGTCTGCTGAGACGAAACTGCAACCGATATGCCGCTGGCGAATCGAAGCACCGGCACACAGTTTAATGGCTGAGGTTAAAAGGGAAAATCGTCCTTCTACGATTAATTGCGGCCCGCTCCGGTGAACTTTAATAGTTCAGGTTCCACGGGACTTGTCCGGTTGTTTTGTACTATTGCGAAACGCCCGTCGGCTCGCTGGAAAAGAAGAACGCGGGACGATGAAAGCTGCCTTGCGCCTCATCGCCCCGCGTGGCGGGTTTGAGTTGATTCCTAACAATCGTCAGCCGAAGATGTTTCTCACTTTATCCATCAGCCCTTTATCTTCCAGGTCTTTGGTTTCGACTTCGGAGAGCTGTTCGAGCAGGCGGCGCTGCTCGCGCGTCAGGGTGGTCGGGGTCACGACCGTGACCGAGACGAAGAGGTCGCCGCGCCCGCGCCCGCCAAGGACTGGCACACCGTGCCCTTTCAGACGAAAGACCGTTCCGGTCTGCGTGCCCTGCGGAATCTTCACCTGCTGCTGGCCACCCAGCGTCTGCACGGTAATCTCCGCGCCCAGCGCTGCCTGCGCAAACGTGATCGGGACAGAAGAATAGAGATTGCTTCCCTGCCTCTCGAAGTGCTCGTGCTCGCTGACGTGAATGACTACGTAGAGGTCGCCGTTCGCTCCGCCCTGTGTGCCAGCTTCGCCCTCGCCCGCTATGCGCAGGCGCGACCCTGTCTCCACACCCGCAGGGATTTTGACCTCCATCGCTTTCTCGCGCTCGACACGACCCGCGCCCTTGCAGGCCTCGCACGGCGATTTGACGACGCTGCCCGTCCCGCGACACGTCCCGCAGGTGCGCGCCACCGAAAAGAAGCCCTGCTGGTAACGCACCTGCCCTGCGCCGCTGCACGTCTGGCAGGTCTCAGGCTGCGTCCCTTCCGCCGCGCCGTTGCCTTTACATTTCTCGCAGGTCTCCAGGCGCGGGATGCGAAGCTGCGCGGTCATGCCTGCGGCCGCGTCCTCAAGTGAAATCTCCAGGTCGTAGCGCAGGTCCGCCCCGCGCTGGGCCGTCGTCCGGCGTCCGCCCGCGCCGCGCGCGCCGAAGACATCGCCGAAGCCGAACAGGTCGCCGAGGATATCCTCTATGCCGCCAAAACCAGGCGCGCCCCATCCGCCCGTTCCCGCGCTGCTCGAAACGCCCGCGTGGCCGAAGCGATCGTAGCGCTTGCGCTGGTCCGCGTCGGACAGAACCGAGTAGGCTTCGGCCGCCTCCTTGAACTTCTCTTCCGCCGCGGCGTCGCCGGGGTTTTTGTCCGGGTGATACTTGACTGCTAGACGGCGATAAGCGCTTTTAATCTCCTGCTCGCCAGCCGTCTGGCTGACGCCGAGCACTTCGTAATAATCCCTTTTACTCATCGAACTTTGAATAATACCCTTTCAGATTTGTGAAGCATTATGAGCCATCGAATTCTAACAGACTAAAGTCCGGAGTCTAAAGTCTGTAGGCAACTGGTCGAAAACAGTTCCAGCCTTTGACTCCAGACTTCCGGACCCCAGACTTCCGGACTCCCTCTGACGATTTTTCGATCTTCGACTAACCCTCTTCCGGCAGGTTGACCATCACCTTCGTCAACTCGTTGGCGAGGCGCTGGACGACTTCTATGGCCTGCCTGAGCTCTTCCGGATTCTCAGACTGCACCGCTTCCTCGCCGTGGCTGAGCGCGTGCTGCCCCTCTTTCCTCTCTTCCGACGAGAGCGACCCGCCGAACTCCATGAAGGCGCGCCGCGTGTTGCGGGCCAGTGTGTCCAGCTTGTTGCGCAGGTTGATGATCTCTATGGAGCGGCGGTCGGCCTCGACGGATGTCTCAGCTTCGACGAGCAGGCGGTTGATCTCGTCTGGCGAGAGGCCAGAGGTCGGGGTGACGCGCATCTGCTGCTCGCGGCCCGTCGCCTTGTCCTTGGCCGAGACGGAGACTATGCCGTTGGCGTCAACCTCGAAAGCGACTTCGATCTGCGGCACGCCGCGCGGGCTGGGCGGAATCCCGACCAGCTCGAATTTGCCCAGGCTGCGGTTGCCCTCTACGACTTCGCGCTCGCCCTGTAGAATGTGAATCTCGACCGACGCCTGGTTGTCCACAACGGTCGTGAACGTCAGGCTGTTGCGGAGCGGAATGGTCGAGTTGCGCTCGATGATTTTTGTGAACAACCCGCCGCGCGTCTCAAGGCCGAGGCTCAGGGGCAGAACGTCCAGGAGCACTATGTCCTTGACGTCGCCTGTCATCACCGCGCCTTGAATGGCCGCGCCCATCGCCACCACTTCGTCCGGGTTAATCTCGGCCGAAGCCTCCTTGCCGAAAATCTCCTTGACCGTGCGCCCGACGATGGGCGAGCGCGTCTGCCCGCCGACGAGAATCACCTTGTCTATGTCGGTCGGCTGGAGCTTGGCATCCCACAGAGCTTTCTGGCACGGCTCGATGGTCTGTTCAACCAGGTCGGAGACGAGCGATTCGAACTCGTCGCGGGTCAGGGTCTTGTTAAAGTGCTTAGGGCCGGAAGAGTCCGCCGCGATGAAAGGCAGGTTGATGGAAGTCTCGCTGACTGAGGACAACTCGCACTTGGCGCGCTCGGCCGCCTCCTTCAATCTTTGCAGCGCGAGGCGGTCTTCCCGGAGGTCAATTCCAGTCTCCTCGCGGAACTGCTCGGCCATCCAGATGATGATGCGGTCGTCGAAGTCTTCGCCGCCGAGGAAGGTGTTGCCTGAAGTCGAGAGCACCTCGAAGACGCCGTCGTTCATCTCCAGAATCGAAATATCGAAAGTCCCGCCGCCCAGGTCGTAGACGGCGATGCGCTCGGATTCGGCCTTGCCCATCCCGTAGGCCAGGGCTGCGGCCGTCGGCTCGTTGAGAATGCGCTCGACTTTCAGGCCGGCCAGCTTGCCAGCGTCCTTCGTGGCCTGCCGCTGGATGTCGTCAAAGTAGGCTGGCACAGTCACGATGGCCTCGGTGACGGCCTCGCCGAGGAAGTCTTCGGCCGCTGTCTTGAGGCGCTGGAGGACGATGCCGGAGATTTCCGGCGGGCTGTAGGTGCGCCCCTGCACGCGTATGCGCGCGTCGCCGTTCGCCGAGTCAACGATCTCGAAGGCTGAGGATTCGCGCATGCGCTGGGACTCGGGCGAGTTGAATTTGCGCCCGATCAATCGCTTGACGGCATAGACGGTGTTGGACGCGTTCGTGACCGCCTGGCGCTTGGCAATCTGCCCGACCAGGCGCTCGCCCTTGTCCGTGAAGCCGACGACTGTAGGCGTGGTGCGCCCGCCCTCTTTGTTCGGCACGATCTGCACCGCCCCGCCCTCTAAAACGGCGACGCAGCAGTTGGTCGTGCCCAAATCAATTCCGATGACTTTGCCCATAATCAGTGGTCAGTGGTCGGTGGTCAGTGGTCGGTGGGCGGCAAGTGGCTTTAACTGACCACTGACCACTGACCACCGACCACTGACTACTATCTCGTCGCTACTTTGACGACCGCCGGGCGGAGGAGCTTTTCCCCGAGGCGATAGCCGGGCACGATCTCTTGAATCACTGTATCAGGTTCGTATTCTTCCGTCTGTTCGGTCACGACGGCCTCGTGAACGTGCGGGTCGAAACGCTCCCCGAGCGCGGCCACGGGCTGTAAGCCTAAGCCCTCCAGGACGCCGTTGAGCTGCTTGTAGATGAGTTCGACGCCGTGCAGGAAATGTCGGAACTCTTCGGACTCGTTCGCCTGTAAAGATTCTTCCGCGTCGAGCGCGCGGCGAAGGTTGTCCAGGACGGGCAAGAGCTTGCTCACCACGTCGCCGACCATCCGATTATAACTTTCGCCGCGCTCGCGCTCCACGCGCTTACGGTAGTTATCAAACTCCGCCTGGCGACGGGCCAGGGCGTCTCGTAGTACTTCGCGCTCTGTCTCGACCCGCCGCAACTCGGCGCGGGTCGCGATCAGCTCGGCGAGCGTGGGGCCGGTCGCTTCCGGGCCGGACGACTGCTGTGGCGCGCCCGCTTCGCCTTCGGGCTGTGTGGCCGGGCCTCTGGGTTGTGTCGCGGCCTCGTGCCGGTCTTCGCGCCGCTCCGGCAGTTCGTCCAGCGTGGGCCCGCCCGCCGTGTCCGCGTCCTCGTTGCTGGTGCGCCCGCCCGAATCATCCTCCTGCCCGCGGTCTATGCGGCGCTGCATTTCGGTCTCGTCCTCGTAGCTGGACGCGCGGCCTATCTCTTCGGGAGAGAGTTCCCCCTGGTCGGAAACGGCTTCGTCCTGACGCTCGCCCCCGCCCCCTGTGCCGCCGGCAGAAACCTTCTGATCGTCCACAAAGTGTACCGGGATGCGGTTCGCCTTCGTTGTTCTCTTGTTCCCCATCAATGGTTTATCCCCCTGAATGTCGCGTGCCGGAGACCTCCACGCGAATGCCCTGCTGGCTCCTCTCAAACTGCGCTTCTCTCCTCGCGCAGCAATTGTTCGACGTGGCGCGCCATGTAGTTGACGACGGCCATCATACGCTCGTACTCAATGCGCATCGGGCCGACGACGCCGAGCGTACCCTTGATGTCGTCGCCGATCCAGTAGGGAGCCGTAATCAGCGCGCAGTCCTGCATAGAAGGCGCGGCGTGCTCGCGCCCGATCACGACCTGCACGTGCCCGGTCAGAGATTGATCGCGCGAGACGCATTCGTTCAAAATCTTGACGAGGCGAGATTTCTCCTCGAAGGTGCGGAACAGTTCGCGCATCCTGGCGGTGTCGGCGAAATCCGGCTTGGTCAGCATGTTCGACGCCCCGTCAACGTAAACCTCGGCGGTCGTCGCCTCGTCGCCCTCCAGGCTGCGGTCGCAAAGCAGGATGGCGTTGCGCAGCAGCTTATCGTAAAGAGCCTTCTCCTCGCGCATCATCTCCACAATCTCCGCGCGAATCGCGAACAGGCTCTTGCCGCCAAACTCTATGTTCAGGTAGCGAGCCGTCTGTTCCAACTCGTCCTGCGTCAGGGCCTCGTCGATGCGTATGATTTTGTTGTGGACGATGTTGGGCGCGGAGACCAAGACGACCAGGATGCGGTTGTCCGCCAGTTGCAGAAATTCTATATGCTGTAGACGGTTGTCGGCCAGCGAGGGGCTGACGACGATCCCCACGTTCTCGGAGAGGGTCGAGAGCGCGTGCGAGACCTTCTCCAGCAGGCGGTCAGGTGATCCTCCCTCAGTGGTCTGCAAATTTTTCAGGAAAGAGTTTATCGCCGCGAGGTCCGATTTCGAGAGGCGCGCCTGCCCGAGTATGTGGTCCACGTAGAAGCGATAGCCCTTGTCCGTCGGCACGCGCCCGGCGGAGGTGTGCGGCTGCTCAACGAGCCCCGCGTCTTCCAGTTGGCCCATCACGTTGCGGATGGTAGCCGCGCTCCAGCCGGAGGCGTGCGCGAACCTGTCCGAAATTGTGCGCGAGCCCACGGGTTCGCCCGTCACCAGATGCTCCTTAATAATCGCGGACAAGACAGCCTGCCCCCGCGAGTCGGTGGCTTTCGGACTACTTGCGTGGGAGGTTGAGATGCGGCTGACCATCTGGCTCAAGATTGCGGCGCGCCTCAGGCTCGGCGACAGACTGCGGGGAGCCGCGCCGGCTACTATAAATTCAATAACACTGCGACTTCTGACCCGTCAAGAATCCTTACTTTTGTGCACCTGTCTCAGGCGTTGACGGGCAGGCTGGGCTTCCTTCGTGAGTATAGCGGATTGTGCAAGCGAGCGGCAAACATTCTCTTTCGAGCGGCGGCGACCACCCGAGCGCGCCCCGCGCGTTAGCCTTAATCCGACGCCCTCCTTGCACTTACCGCCAGTTGACGGACAGGTTATCGACAGTTTACGACTTAAACGGCTGGCATAGGTAGGTTTAGCCCTGGACATTTTTCCCCGGCCGGCGGCCCTCAATCACACGTTCAGGTCAATTCCGTGAGTTTTCAACAGCTTAGCCGGGCAGTCGCGGGCGGCCGTTGACGCCCCTGCCGCCCGCCCCGTAATATCAGGCTGAAGACGAGCCTTCCCCGCCAGTCAGTATCTCCCGCACTAACAAGAGGGGCAGTGTCGGCTTCTCGGCGGTCACATTTACACTCGTCGCGCGGTCCTTAAGGTTATGTCGCAATCGCAGAACAATCTCAGTTCCCTTTTCCGTGAGGCTTTCCGCCAACTCGGCCGCAACCACTCCGTGCCGGAAATCGAGGTCAAGTTCTACCCTTACGCGGGCATCAATCACAAGATCAGGCTCCGCTCGGGGCGCGTCTACGTGCGCATATCCGACATCTTCAAGAACGCGCCGCCCGAAGTGCTGCGCGCCATCGCCTTCATCCTGACGGCCCGCCTGCTCTCCAAACGCACGCCAGAGATTCACGAGCGCGTCTACAGGGCCTACGCCTATTCGCCGCAGGTCCTGCGCGCGCAGGATCTGGCGCGTCGCCAGCGCGGGCGCAAAATCGTCTCCTCCGCGCGCGGGCGCGTCTATGACCTGGACAAGATGTTCCAGCGCCTCAACCGCCGCTACTTCGACGGCCGGATTGAGAAGCCCGTGCTCACCTGGTCGCAGCGCCGCACGCGCCGCATTCTGGGCCATCACGACGCGGCCCACGACACCATAGTCATCAGCAAGACGCTAGACGACGCGGAAGTGCCCGAGTGGTTCGTCGAATACGTGCTCTATCACGAGATGCTGCACATCAAGCACCCGGCGCGGCTCATCAAGGGCAGACGCTATTACCACACGAACGCCTTCCGCTCCGAGGAACAGCGTTTCCCTTTCTACGAAGAGGCCCAGCGTCTGCTGGACGTGATAGCGCGCGAGCGCCACGTCCCGCGCGCGCGCGCCGCCTGATCTCCCTGACAAATTTCTGGAACTTTACACTTGCCGCCGCGTAATAACGTGCAGGTAGGTGGGCTCCTGGTAAGAGCGGGCGAGCACTCAAGGGAAGACGTCAGAATTAGCGGACGTTGACCGGCGTGCTCGCCCGCTCTTTTCCTTATCGGCGGGCATGAGCACTTTAGAAACAGCAGGACTATTAATTCCGGCGGCGGCTGTCCTTTTAGACTTACTCAGCCTCTTCCTGGCACTCGCCGTCCGGACGAAAGGGCACGGTCGCTCGGGCCTCCCCCTGGTCTCGTGGCTGCTCTACATGCTCTACGGCTTGCGCCCGATAGCGCCGAAGATCGATAACGTCCTGACCGCGATACTCATCATTGCTCTGCTTACAATTTTCCACGTCTTGTGTCACTATGCTGTTCCTGTACTTCACCTGAAATATCTTCAAAATCGAGAATGAATCGGGAGCATCTACATGACGGACACTGTTTTCAAAGGGATTGAGATCGTCGGGACTTCAGACCAGAGCTTCACGCACGCCATCGAAGTGGCCGTTCATCGCGCGCGCCAGACCTTGCATAACCTCTCCTGGTTCGTCGTCACAGAACAGCGCGGCGGCCTGCAACAGGGCCGCCTCGAATACCAGGTCACTCTACGCGTCTATTTCAAGCTCGACGACGCGGCCAATCCGGGCACAGAGGGCGAGGGCGGCGGCGCTGCTTAGAAGTCGAACGGCTCGGGGCCAGCCCCCCTTTGCGGGGCACTGGACAAATTACTGAGGTGCCCGCTAGACTACGCAGTTTGCTGACCGGCACTTTGGCCCATCCTATGCGGGTCCGGCGAGTTTCCTACACGGCGGGCAATATTTTCTTCAAGACGGAGATTGATCTTTATTTATGGCAATTCCTGCAACACAGATTCGGCGCGGCATGGTCATCGTTTTCGAGGGCCAGCCCTGCAAAGTCGTTGAATTTCGTCACCACACGCCCGGCAATCTGCGCGCGATGGTGCAGACCAAGCTGCGCAACATCCGCACGGGCTCCAGCTTCGAGCACCGCTTCCGCTCGGCCGACACGGTTGAGCGCGCCGCGATGGAACAGCACGAGATGGAGTATCTCTACTCCGACGGCTCGCAGCACCATTTCATGAACACGGAGAACTACGAGCAGATCGGCTTGAACGAGGACGATCTCGGCGACGCGGCCCAGTGGCTGATGCCCGGCCTCAAGATTCAGGTGGAGTTCTACGAGGGCGCGCCCATCGGCATAGACCTGCCGGACTCTGTCGAGCTGGCCGTGACCAGCACCGAGCCGACCATGAAGGGCGCGACCGTCTCGAACGTCAACAAGCCTGCGACCCTGGAGAACGGCGTCACCATACAGGTTCCGCCCTTCGTCAACGAAGGCGACCGCATCCGCGTGTCACCTTCCGAAGGTCGCTACATCGAGCGGGCGAAGTAAAGCTCAAAGTGATGAGTGATAAGTGATAAGTGATAAGAGAAGGACTCTTTCTTTTACTCATCACTTATCACTCATCACTTATCACTCATGTACTTTCTTTACAGTCTTCTTCTCACCCTCGGCGTCGTCGCGCTCCTTCCGCGATTCGCTCTTGACGCATTCCGACACGGGAAATATGTAGCGGGCCTGGGCCAGCGGCTGGGCCGGTTGCCCAAGATAGAGACCGGGGGCCGACCCGTCATCTGGCTGCATTGCGTTTCCGTCGGCGAGACCCAGGCGGCCCGCCCGCTCGCCCGCGCCATTCTGGACAAGTTCCCCGCCCATTCGCTCGTCGTCTCGACCACCACCCTTACGGGCCAGCGCGTCGCGCGCGACGTTTTCGGTAAAGACGCCGCGGCCATCATCTATTTTCCCTTCGACTGGGCGTGGACCGTTCGGCGCTCACTCCGCACGGTCAATCCGTCCGTCGTCCTCATCATGGAGACGGAACTCTGGCCCAACTTCCTGCGCGAGTGCCGGAGAGCGAGGGTGCCAGCGGCAATCGTCAACGGGCGACTCTCCGAGCGCTCCTTCGGCCGCTACCGGCTCGTCAAAGGCTTCACCAGGCGCATCGTCAACGATCTGAGCCTGGCCCTCATGCAGACGGAGGCGGACGCCGGACGCATACGTGCCCTCGGCCTCACGCCCGGACGGGTCCACGTCTCCGGCAACGTGAAATTCGACCTCGGAGAAGACGCGGGTCAGCAGACGTTAACCGCAGAGCTTCGCGAGCGTTTTAATTTCGACGGCGCGCGGCCCCTGCTCGTCGCCGCCAGCACGCATGCGCCCGAAGAGCGCATTCTGCTCGAAGCGTTCAAGCGACTGT